>JAQUTB010000025.1 GCA_028709985.1 Dethiosulfovibrio sp. | reverse complement strand
ATTCCAATCTCACAGTTCTCCGGCAGCTATCTGATACAGGAGATGCTGGTCAGTCTCTCCAGAAACTCGTTTTTGGTCCTCTCCCTCCTGATACCTATAATGGCGGGAATGGGGCTGAACTTTGGGATGGTCCTGGGGGCTATGGCCGGTCAGATAGGGCTCATATTCGTGAGTGACTGGAACGTGGTTGGGGTCAACGGTATGGTTCTGGCCGCCATCATATCCACCCCTCTGGCCATGCTCTTAGGATGGCTCTGCGGCGTGGTCCTGAACAAGGCCAAAGGACGGGAGATGGTCACTTCGTTCATACTTGGATTTTTCATGAACGGGGTCTATCAGCTCATAGTGTTGTACGGTTTTGGAAGCGTCGTCCCTGTGACCAACCCCAACATGGTTCTCTCTAGAGGGTATGGAATAAGGAACGTGACAAACCTCGAGGGCATAAGGAAGTGCTTGGATAGCTTGATCCCGGTCTCCATAGGTGGGATCGACATCCCTCTCGCGACATTTATCGTAATTGCCCTCTTCTGCTTTTTCGTGGTGTGGTTTCGCAGGACAAAACTTGGCCAGGACATGAGGGCCGTCGGTCAGGACATGGACGTCGCAAAGGCCGCCGGTATTCCTGTTGAGAGGACCAGGCTTATCTCCATAGTGATCTCAACCGTCCTTGCCTGTTACGGTCAGATAATATTCCTGCAGAACATCGGGACAATGAACACCTACAACAGCCACGAACAGGCAGGGATGTTCGCCATAGCATCGCTCCTGGTCGGGGGGGCCAGCGTCACCAAAGCCTCTATCTTCAACGTATTTCTGGGCGTCGTGCTGTTCCATCTCATGTTCGTCGTCTCTCCCATGGCGGGTAAGTATCTCATAGGAGAGGCCCAGCTTGGAGAGTACTTCAGGGTGTTCGTCTCATACGGCATAATCTCATTGGCCTTGGTCCTCCACGCCTGGAGACGTCAGAAGGACAACGAGAGGGCTCGTAGAGGCCTCAGAGGGGCAGAGGAATAGGTGGTGATGGTATGAGACCCAGACAGATATTCGTCAACGTGGTCATAGTTCTTGCCCTGGTGGCGATAGGGATCTTCTGCTACAACGAGGGCAAGGCCAACGACCTCTTCTTGGACAACGTTCCTTTCGATCACGATGGAAAGGTGCTACAGCCTTTCGAGGCAGTCCTGGTCTCGGTGGATGGCATCGGAGAGCCCCTTTTCTTAGTGGAGGGAGATAGAGGAGTTGTCACTGTTCCAGGTCGAAAACACGTAATCGTGGTTGAGGAGCTGGACGATGAGGACAAGGTGATTAAAACCCATAAGGTCTCCTTTTCCAACAAGGAGCTGAAGGGAAGGGTCATCAGCCTAGTCCCACTTTTGCAGGACAAGCTTCCGGGATGGAGTTATCCGGTAAAGAAATAGATAGGGGGGTCTCCCCCTATCTTTTTTTTTGTTCTATTCGGGCTCCTTTCGTAGTAGAATATCCCCATGGACAGTGAAAAGGGGGTTCTTATTTTGAGGAGGAAGGGTTTTTGTCTTTTTATCCTCATAGCTTGTTGTTGCCTCTTGCCTATAGGTGCCTACGGAGAGGAAAGATCCTTCGTGGGGAAGGTTTCGGTCACCGGTCCCGAGACTCGCTTGTTCAGCTGGCTCTTGAAGAACACCCAGCCTGAGGAGGCCAGGATGATAATCGACGCCCCTGTGGGGTCCGACGGAAAGGTCCGACATCTGTATTTTGAGGCTAAGGGGCCTCGTCTGGATGGACTAAGGGTCGACTTCCTGTCGGTGGAGACTGTCTTCAACGATTTTGGCCCTCTCGAGAGCTGGACGGACGAAGGGCCTCTGGAGATCAAAGATGTCGTCGTGGGATATTTCGACGCCACCATGACCGACTCGGACATAAACGGTTTTCTGAGGGGTCTTACCATGGAGGACGACGACGGGAGGTGGAGCTCTATATCGGTCAAGTTTGTCCCAGGAGGGTTGTCCGCTTTGGGATACTACGACATCAAAAATCCTAGCCTCTCTCTCAAAGTGGAGCTTGATGGCAAATTGGTCCTAAGAGAGAGGTCCGAGATATGGCTCGACAGATATGTGTTCAGGGTGAACAACGACGACCAGTCCTCGGTGGTGGAGAAGGCTCTGAGGGACGTTCAGCCCATAGTTGACATGAAGGGTTTTCTGTTCCCGGTTCAGCTCCAGACGCTGGAGCTGGAGATGGGCCGAATGAGGCTGGCTACCAGGGTTCTTCCAGGATCGTTCGACGGAATTTCCTTTGCGTATCGGTCCAGATAGGGGGATCATATGAAGATCGTCGGCTTTTGTAACCTAAAAGGCGGGGTCGGAAAGACCACCATGTGTCAAAACCTCGCAGCGGCTCTGGCCTCTTTGGGCAGGAGGGTCGCGGTGCTCGACCTGGATCCTCAGAGCAACCTGTCCTCGGGGTGGGGGATAACGGTCGATGAGGGGGAGCCATACGTCTACGATTTTTTGGTGGGAGATTCTTCTTTGCAGGACCTGGCTGTGAGGCGGGAAGGGGTCGACGTAATTCCCAGTAGTCTCGACCTGGCCGTAGCTGAGCTACAGCTCGAGAGGGAACCAGGAAGGGACAGTCTGTTGAAGGCGGCCCTCGATGGGGTCGATGAGGACAGCTATGACTATATCTTCTGCGATAGCCCTCCGCAGCTTGGCCTTTTCACCAGAAACGTACTTGCTGCGGCCGACGAGATTATGGTCCCACTGGAGAGCGAGTTCTACAGCCTTGCCGGGGTGAGGCTTCTCGATTCGACCGTAAAATTGTTCAAAAAAAGGTTAAACAAGGACCTCGCCGTTGGGGGCGTGGTCCTGACTCGCCATAACCCCAAGGTCGTCATAAACAGAGACGTCCAAAGGGAGGTGGCCTCCTATTATGGGGACGTTCTATTCCGGCGTTACGTCAGACAGAACGTCAGTATCGTCGAGGCCAGTGGAGCCGGGATGTCGGTTTTGAGCTACGACAAAAACTGTAATGGGGCTAAGGATTACCGCCTTCTGGCGGAGGAGTTTGAGGAAAGGCAGGGACGTTATGGCAAGGAAAAGACCCAGTCTGCGTAACTACCTAATAGACGGAGATCAGGTCAGGGACGTGCTTCCGATAATAGATCCTCCTCCTAATTCGGATGAGGTCTCTATATCAGCTTTCGTAGAGGGAGTTCTCTCTGCCTGTCCCCTTGGTCGGCTGGATCCCTCTACTTGGGCGGTAGCGGTCGCAGCCCGTCTTATGGAGCTTAAGGATAAGCCTCTTTCTCTGTTCGATCTGAAGGGGGCTTTTCAAGCGACCCAAGATGACGAGATTGTCTCTGTCCTGGAGAGAGCTGTCTCGCTCAAAATTCTCTCCCTTGGCGACGACGGAGAGGTAAACCTCAACTCCCCCTCCTCGTGGAGCTTGGAGCTCAAGCCAGCTTCGTCCTGGACCGATGACCTCGCGGCCATTATGGTCGAAGACGACAAAAACATGTGGCTTCCTCTGTTGTCCCAGTCGTCCTTGGCCTCCCTTGATATCGATTCTGTCAAGACGTCGTTCAACAGCGCTGACCCTGTCTCTGACCAGTTCTTCATGATGAGAAAGGCCGGAGAGGCTCTTTTGCCGATCACCAGGCAAAGCCAGATAAGGCTACCCTTGGTGGCGGTCATAAAATGGTCCGAAAAAGGGAACTCTACGGTGTTTTTTGGGGATGCCTCTTGACAAAAGTCCCTAAATCGCTTAAGTTTGCCGGTATGCATCAGGCTGCTGGACAGTGCCGTCACGCAATCCAATATACTTAAGGAGAGCTCGGTATGTCAAAGAACACGAACAGAAAGAACGCCCCTAAGGGCAAAATGGTACGTCGTTTTGGTGTCAACGTTTTTGGGAACAGCAAGTATGATAAGCTTCTGGCCAAGAGGAGCGCCGCTGCGGGAAAGAACGCCAAACGTCCCGCCAAGGTGTCCATCTACGGTCAGCAGTTGCTTGAGAAGCAGAAGATTCGTTTTGCCTACGGAGTCAGCGAGAAGCAGCTTCTCGCCGCTTTCGCTAAGGCGAAGAAGCAGTCCGGCGTAACAGGACACAACATGCTTGTGCTCCTTGAGTCCAGGCTTGACAATGTGGTGTATCGCCTGGGCCTCTGCTCCACCAGGCCTCAGGCCAGGCAGTTGGTCTGCCACGGTCACTTCATAGTCAACGACAGGAAGGTCGACATCCCCAGCGCTCTTGTGAAGCCCGGCGACGTTATCGCCGTGGCCGAGGGAAGCAGGGACATGAAGGTCCTCAAGGAGAACGCCGAGATCGCCTCTGCCGTTTCCAAGCCCGCTTGGTTGTCCCTGAACGGGATGGTCGGAAAGGTCGAACGTCTTCCCGAAAGACAGGAGATACCCACCATCGCTGACGAGCAGATCGTCGTCGAGTTCTACTCAAGGTAATATCTTTCGTTCGCGAGAAAGCCCGTCCTCTGGACGGGCTTTCTCGGTATAAAGTGAGGAGGAATTTGCGTGGATAGAGAAGAACTCCTTGCCCTCGCCTTTGAGCTAAAGGGGGGGAATATATCCCCGGAGGCCTTTGTTAACAGGATGAACCTGGAGCCCTTTCAGGACTTAGGCGAGGTGAAATTGGACCATAACAGGGCGATACGCAGGGGATTTGCCGAGATAATCTACTGTCCCGGAAAAAGCGAGGATCAGCTAAGGTCCATAGCTGAGGCCCTTTCAGACAGGGACGGGACTTTCCTGTTCTCCAGGGTGAGGGACGATCAGATGAAGATACTGATCGAATCCTTCCCCGGAATTGAATATCACGAAAGAGCCCGTCTCGCCGCTGTGGTAGGTCCGAGTTCTCATGATAGACGTATAAGCGGTGTGACGGTCGTAGCGGCCGGGAGTAGCGACGTTCCGGTTGCGGAGGAGGCTGCTCTAACAGCTCACTACATGGGGTGCGATGTGAGGCGCATATATGACGTTGGCATCGCCGGTATCCATAGATTGCTGGCTCACGCCGAACAGCTTATGGAGTCGAAGGTCATAGTGGCTGTAGCTGGCATGGAGGGAGCACTGCCAGGGGTCGTCGCTGGGCTCGTAAGCTGTCCTGTCATAGCTGTCCCCACCAGCGTTGGATATGGGGCAAATTTTGGAGGTCTGTCCGCCCTGTTGACCATGATAAACTCCTGTGCTACGGGAGTCACCGTGGTCAACATAGATAACGGTCTAGGGGCGGGCTACACCGCTGGAATGATCGCGAGACAGAGCGTATGATAAAGTTCGATCCCGAGGTCCTGTCAGACTATTTCTCCTAGGAGCTTTCGTCTCGGATATCGCGGATGGGATCGGTGGCTGTGTCCTTTTCCGGTGGTGTCGATAGCTCCGTGGTCTTGGTCGCCATGGTCTCTCTTCTGGGAAAATCCAGTGTGACTGCCTATACCTTCCACTCTGTCCTGCACGTTAAGGATGAGATAGTCAGAGGATCTGATCTATGTTCAGAGCTCGGTGTAGAGCGGATAATCCTAGAGGGGCCGGAGCAAGGGGACCCCTTGGTGATGGAGAACCACCACGATAGGTGCGAAATATGTAAGAGGCTCAGACTGAAATTGCTTCGCTCCGTATGTCCTTCTTCACACAGATTGGTTGACGGTACGAACTGGGATGACGTCCAAGATCCTACTAGGTTGGGAAATAGGGCTATATCGGAGTTTGACATATTCAGCCCCTTAGCTGAGGCTCGATTGACAAAAAACTCGGTGAGGGAAATGGCGAGGGACATGGGCATACCATGGTGGAACGAGCCTGCCACTGCCTGCCTTGCCACGAGGTTCCCAAAAAACGAGGCTCTGGACCCGTTCGAGATGTCCAGGGTAGCTGAGGCGGAAGGAGCTCTTAAGGAAGCCGGATTCAACGTGAGGCTAAGAGCTCTTAAGGGAGGCGTGGTCTGTCTGGAGTTCCCTCCCGATGAATCCGATGTTATCCTTATTCAGAGGAGGGCATTGCTCCAGATTCTGTCTCCTTATGGTTTTCATCGAACTATGGTGGATCTGGAGGGTTACCGGACCGGTCGTGTTTGGCCCTAGTGTATAATATGGGTGACCAAGAAAGGGGATGACCATGTATAAAGTCGTGTTGCTTCGCCATGGTGAGAGCGTGTGGAACAAGGAGAACAGGTTTACCGGTTGGACCGACGTCCCCCTATCGGAGGAGGGTATAAAGGAGGCCCACAGGGCAGGGAGCCTGCTTTTGGGCGAGGGATATAGTTTTGACGTAGCCTATACCTCTACCCTCAAGAGAGCCATAAAGACCCTCTGGATAGTCCTGGAGGAGATGGATCTGATGTGGTTGCCGGTCCATAGGTCCTGGCGTCTGAACGAGAGGCACTACGGGGCTCTGCAGGGCTATAACAAGGCCGAAATGGCTGCGGAGAGAGGGGAGGAACAGGTCAACCTGTGGCGACGCAGTTACGATGTTCCTCCTCCCGACCTGGAGGAGGATGACCCAAGGTACCCAGGCCTGGATCCTCGCTATTCGTCTTTGCCCAAAGAGGATATACCTAAGTCGGAGTGCCTTAAGGACACTGTAAACAGGTTCCTTCCCTACTGGAACGAGACCATTGTGCCAGCCATAAGATCCGGACAAAAGGTGATAGTCGTTGCCCACGGTAACAGCCTCAGGGCTTTGGTCAAGTATCTTGACGGGATATCCGACCAGGATATAGTTGGGCTTAACATACCCACAGGAATACCGTTGGTCTACGACCTTGATCGCGATCTTAAGCCGATCTCCCACTACTACCTTGGTGACGCCGACGCCGTGGAGAAAGCCCAAAAAGCCGTAGCCGATCAGGGCAAGGCTAAATAGGAGATGTCTGTGTTGTCATTTTTGACAAAAACGAAATTAGCTTTACTGATGTCTTTTCTTGTGGTATCCGTAGCCTTTGCAGATACCTATCCCTCCGGTTTGGTCAGGGATGGGGCTTTTGTCCAGCTTTACTGTTTCGATGAGGGTAAACGACCGCTCGTCATGGAGACTATAACGTCCTATCTTGACGCTCTGGACGATAGTCTGTCACCCAAGAGGCAGAGCAACTACGCAACCTACTTTTCCAGGTCTTCGTTGGACTACAAGGTGGATCCCTTTATGTTGGTAGCTGTCGCTGTCCAGCGTTCAAGGTTGGACTGGACCTATAACACAGGTGGGTTTTACGGCCTGATGGCGGTGGACTGGGACTCGAATAAGAGATGGATAACCCAGGACCATCCAAGGGTAACTTCCAGGAGGGTACTTTGCAAGCCGATCATAAACGTTAGGGTCGGCGCCGACCTTATGTCGAGGGAGCTTAGAAAATCCTCGATGGACTACGGTTCAATGTTGTCTGGCCCCTATTCCTTTGGTCCCGGTGCGATTGAAACCATTCTAGGTCATTACAGAAACATGGCCAGGATTTTCAGGTCCTTGGTGGAGGAAGGGAGGTCTTAACCTCCCTTCCCTTGTGTCGATACCGTCTATTTTGTGGGGATCACGAGAACCGGACAGGTCGTCCTATCCACCAGAGCCTCAGCGGTATTCCCGAGCAGAAGCTGCCATATGTCGGTTCTCATAGGCAACCCTATGACCAGAAGCGAAGTGTTCAGCTCTATGACCAGCTTGGGTAGCTCCTCCTCCGTTTGTCCTCCAACCAACTTAGAGTAAGCTTCACCGTTCCATGACTCGAACTCCTGTCTAGCGAGCTCCATCGCCTCCGACGCTTGATTAAAAAGCAGGTGTGACGAGGAAGGGTCAGCCATTGGGACCCCGTGTATAAGGGTTATTTTGGGCTTCCTGCCTGTTATCTCAAGCAACGATTTCAATGCCTGCGTTACCTGGTTGCTCCTCTCCGACTCTAGGTTGGTTGAGACCACGACGCTCTTCAGTAGGTCTCCAGGGATAACAGGGGGAGCCTCCCATCTCAATATAAGCTGAGGGATGGCCAAGGACTGCACTATGGGGATGACCGAAGACCTAGGGGATGTGGTGATCACCGCCACAGAACAGCTCTCCCTCTGAGCTATGGAGGGCAGGACCTCTCCGTAGGAACCTGCCTCTACGAAAGCCCTGTAGGACATCTCCTCCGGGATATTTTCCTGACAGAACTCCTCCATCAGCTCCTGTACCTGCCCTACCACCTCGGGGACGTCCGTCCCGACCGACGTCCCGACTCTGTGGGCTATTATCATCTCTCCCGAAGGGTCGGAAAGATTTTTTGCAACCCACTTTAAGTCCCTTCCTGAACGTTCCGAGAGGTCTGTCGGGTAGAATATTCTTTTGAACATAAGGGCTCGCTCCTTTCCTGCCCATGAGGGCTCTTTTGTCTATCATATCGGAAAAGATGGGCTTTTCAAAGCGTTTGGGTCGGTTTATTTGTTGTAGGTGAATGGAGGTTTTTCTATGGATCAGGAAAGGCAATGGAGGCTCCTAACTGGGCTGTCCAGGCTTTTAAAGGCACTTCCTCACGGTTTTGCCCTATCTTTCGGCGGTTTCCTTGGAATGGTGCTTTGGGGATGCAGCAAGACGAGGGTGGACAGGGCTGAGGCTAGATGTGTCTCCGCTTTAGGGGTAGGTCCAACCGTAGCAAGGGGCATCGTAAAGAACTCCTACGTTAACCATGGTCGATGTGTGGCCGAGTTCATTCGCATGCCCCTTATAAGGGAGAAACTCCGATCCTTGGTCTCAATCCATGGAAAGGAGCATCTGGACGAGGCTCTCAAGAGGGGAAGGGGGGTGATCCTTCTGTCCGGGCACATCGGTAACTGGGAAATCGCTGCGGCAAGCCTGGGTATGATGGGATACCCTATGAACGCCATTGGCGCAGATCAGAGGGATCCCAGGATAACGGATCTGATAACATCCATAAGGGGACAATGTTCGGTGAAGGGTATCGGTAAGGGATTCAACCTGAAGGTTGCCTTGAGTTGCCTTAGATCCGGGGAAGTCCTGTGTATCCTCCTTGATCAGGATGCCAAGGCAAACGGAGTTATAGTGCCTTTCTTGGGGCTGCCTGCCAGCACACCCTATGGACCGGTTAAAATTGCCTCAAAACTTGGGGCCTCTGTGGTCCCGGTGTTCTCCATAAGGAGGGGGAGTAGCGATAGATTTGACCTTTATTTCATGCCTTCCCTTGAGATGCCAACCTCGTCTGCCTCGATGGACGAGGTGAAAAAGGCCGTATCCAAGTGTAACGATGTCATCGGCCGGTTTATAAGGAAATATCCGGATCAGTGGATGTGGCTCTACCCTAGATGGTCAAGCACGCTGGGAGACCTGTAGTTGTGTACCTCTCAGTTGATCCTGGGATCCAAAAATTTGGGTGGGCCTTTATGGAAGGACAGCTCCTACTCTGTTCTGGCATATCGCCGACATCATCCATCGCAGTTTTCCTGAAAAATATCGAGGAATATCGCTGGGAATATCTTGACGATTTCATCCTAGAGGGTAAACTTGACATAGTAAGAGGTAAGTGTGTGGATAGGGTCTTTTTGGGCGACGGAACCGGGATGAATATGTTTAAAGCCCATCTTCGCGGAGTCTTCCCGGATGTGACTGTGGTTGACGAGAGAAACTCCACTCTTGAGGCTAGGCTTACCTACTGGGAGCTGCACCCTCCTAGGGGATGGAGGAGGCTCCTCCCCATGTCTTTGCAGACGCCCCCTAGACCTGTCGACGATCTGGCTGCTTATGGCATCGCCTTAAAATGTGTGCGATATGAAGAAGAGAAGGGGAATTAGAATATGTCAAATCAAAAGCTAACTACTCTGGTTAATACCTTTGGAACATCCTTGATCTCCGTAGCTAGCGAGGTCGGCGTCTCCGCCGAGCTCCTGAAGGCCCAGATAACCAGAGGGGTCAGCGTAGAGAACGCCTGTTGTGCTGCTCTCATTGGTATAGTTGGCGCTGGAATCCAGGGAACGATAGTCATAATGATGGATATGGGAGGGTTTTCCGGTGCTGTTACCGCCATGTCCGGTGGCATGATACAGCCCAATCTGGAGGACTCCATAGCTATGAGCGTTGTTGGAGAGCTCTCCAACATGGTCAGCGGAAGGGCCCTAACCCAGGCCGCTTTGCCCGGGGTCGATGTCACCCCTCCTCAACTTATATCCGGTGCCAGCATCAGGACGGTCCCGGCACAATCTACTGACATTATAAGTTTTACCCTTCCCTTCCAGATCTCCGGTGGTGGAAAGATATACCTGGTCCTTTCGTTCAACAGCATCTAGCTCTCTGTGTTATGTTTTAACAGTTTTATCCCAAGGCTGTCGAACTGGACAGCCTTGTTTTTTGGGGGGGGTATTGTGAAAAATTCGCCAGCTAGGGTAGCGTGGGAAGAGTCTATATTGATCTACGCCTTTATAAAGTGGTTGCTATTGGCTTCCATCGCCGGAGCTCTTGCGGGAGGGGTTTCCTGTTTTTTCGTCAAGTCTTTAGACTGGGCCATAGCAGGTGGTCAATCGGTTCCTGGACCGTTTAGGCTTATGCTGTTGCCCTTGGGGATAGTGGCCAGCACCCTTATAGTCAAATACATGGCTCCCGACGCCAGAGGTCATGGTACGGAGAAGGTTATAGAGGCTATACACGAGAGATCGGGGAGGATATCGGTAAAGGTCATCCCTGTGAAACTGGTTACGACGATAATCACCGTAGCTTCCGGAGGGTCTGCGGGGAAGGAGGGACCAGCTGCTCAGATCGGTGCGGGCGTCACGTCTACCTTGGCTACGATTCTGAGGTTCAGCGACGTTGATCGCAAAAAACTGGTGGTCTGCGGTATCTCCGCCGGCTTCGCCGCGGTCTTTGGAACCCCTATGGCAGGGGCTCTGTTCGGTCTTGAGGTGCTCTACATAGGGCAGGTATTCTACGACGTACTGTTCCCATCGATAATAAGCGGCATAGTTTCCTACAAGGTCGCCCTCTCATTGGGAATGTCCTACGGAGGTCTTAACCTATTGGATATCCCTCCCCTGTCACCTACCATGTCCATGTGGCTGTTGCTGGCGGGAGTTTTCTTCGGGTTGGTCTCTTTCGTCCACATAGAGCTGATGGCGTTTTTTGAGAGGCTGTTCTCAAGGGTGAGGCTCGGCTTGGTGGGCAAGGCCCTTTTAGGCTCCTGCATGCTTCTGGGTTTGGGAGTGTTTTTAGGGGATTCCTATTACGGTCTGGGTTTGGAAACCTTAGACCTTGCACTGGAGGGCGGTGTAGTTCCCTCCCTCGCTTTTCTCTGGAAGTCCCTTATGACCGCCATAACCCTGAGCTGCGGCGGTAGCGGAGGGGTCGTCACCCCTATATTTTTCATCGGGGCGACTTCTGGCGTGGCCTTTGCATCGCTGTTCGGCCTTAACGGTGCTCTCTTTGGGCCTTTGGGTTTTGCCGGCGTATTGGCTGGATGCGCCAACGCGCCGATCTCTGCGACAGTGATGGCTATGGAGCTTTTCGGTGGAGAGGTAGGGGTCATGGCAGCGATCGTCTCCGTCTCTGCCTTCTTCTTGGTCGGGCATAGGAGCGTCTACCCCAGTCAGAGATTGGCTCGCTCTAAATCTCCCATGATAGCCGTCAGGCGGAGGCCCTGCAGGGTTGATCAGGGAAGAAGCGTCCCCTTGGTCGATCAGTCTGTTTTCTTCTCCTCCATGGTCTGCTTTTGGAAATGCATGGAGTCTAGATTCAACTTAAGAGCGCCTGAGCGTTTTAGAAAAAAGGAGCGGTAATATCAGGGCGAGGGATAATCCCTCGCCCTGATATTACCGCTTTTTTTACTACAGGATTTCACCTTCGGTTCTCGCCACCACCGCCGCTACACAGGCGTCGCCGGTCACGTTCAAGGA
>JAQUTB010000347.1 GCA_028709985.1 Dethiosulfovibrio sp. | reverse complement strand
ATCTTATCCAAGCCCCTCTTAAGGGCCTCCATCTCCTCGTTAACGACGATTCTGAGAGCCTGAAAGACTTTTCTGGCTGGGTGTCCCTTTGCTTTTCGCATGACGGGAGCTGGAAGAGAGCTTCTAATAGCTTCCACTAGGGAAAAAGTATCCGAAATAGGGCCAGATTTATCCCTGAACCTCACGATACCCTTCGCTATCATCCACGAATGACGTTCCTCTCCGTAAACCCGGAATATATCCGAGAGGTCCTGTGGAGAAAAGGTATTTACGATCTCGTAGGCCGAGATCCCCTCGCTCGCACCTCCATCCATTCTCATATCAAGAGGACCGTTCTCTCTGAAAGAAAAGCCCCTCTCTGGCAAGGTTATCTGCATGTTAGAGATACCTAGATCGAAGACGATCCCCTCAACCTTGCCAACGCCAGCTTCGCTCAAAAGAGAGGGCATGTCGGAGAAATTGCCCCTCAAAGGGACAAATCTATCCCTAAACCTGGCCAATCTAGAGGAAGATAGCTCTATAGCTTGAGGATCCTGGTCTATGCCTATCACCTTTATATTGGGAAAACGCTCGAGAAAAGCCTCCGTATAGCCCCCTAGCCCCAAAGTTCCATCCACGATGGTACCGGATAGATCCAAATCATCAAACTGAGCAAGAACCTCTTTAATCATCACAGGAACGTGTTCTATAGTCAAACCTACGCCTCCCGATTCATTTTGTTACAATCAAGGTGTTAAAATACCCGGAATAAGAACCGGGATAGATACGATACTGAACCTCTTGATAAGACGCTACTCCCTATGTGACATTAAGACTAAAGACGATATCAGTCAAGAGGCGTAAGAACCTTTATACTCTTGACAACACCTAAAATGGGACCCAAGACCGGCAAAACAAGGTCTTAGGTCCCATCTGGAGATACAAACAAGGGAAAACTACGACAAATGAAGAGCCTCCCTGTAAGCCGGGTTTTGTCGTGGGTAGTCATTTATCTAGGATGCACCTCACGATGCACCTCAAGCGACCGTACCCGAAGGTCGGCGGGCAACGTCATCCCTTCCTATTCGGTCTTGCTCCAGACGGGGTTTACCTGGCACGACAGTCACCTGCCGTCCGGTGGGCTCTTACCCCACCTTTTCACCCTTACCTCGCTAAGAGGCGGTATATCTCTGTGGCACTGGCCTGTGGCTCACGCCAACTGGGCGTTACCCAGCGTCCTGCCCTTTGGAGCCCGGACTTTCCTCTCCCGAAATATCGGCAGCGACTACCTGGAAGACTCTTCTGAGCAAGTATAACATATTTCCACACAAACTGTGACATGGTATGATATGGTTTACCTTGTAGCATCAATACAAGGGGGTTGTCTCCCATCAAGGGGATCCTTCCAGACACCCCCTGTATCAGGACCAATGCAAAAACATTACCCACACTCATCGATAGAAAGGCAGGGATGGTCCATTGACAACCGTCGAAAAAGACTACGATTCTCCGGAATACACTAAATTCAAAAGCCAGGTTAAAATTTTAACAGGATTGGATCTTAACTCATACAAAAACCAGATTCATCGAAGGGCCCATATGCTTATGAACCGATGGAACATTAAGACATACGAGGAGTACCATAAAACCATAAAGGAAAGCGAAGACAAATTAAGAGAATTCCTGGATTATTTAACTATAAACGTATCTGAGTTTTTACGCAATCCACCTCGATGGTGGGATCTGAAGGATTACGTAATACCTGACCTTATAAAGATCAGAGGCAACAAAAAGTTAAAACTGTGGAGTGCTGGCTCAGCAACGGGCGAGGAGCCATACTCGCTGGCCATGTTATCGTCAGAATGTGGCCTTTCGTGCCCTCCTCAGGTTGAGGCTAGGGACATAGACGCTGGAGCCATAGCCATAGCGCAAAAGGGCGTTTACCACAAAAGGCAGCTGGTCAACGTCCCCCCTGATTGGCTTAACCGCTATTTTTCAAAGGTAGACGAACAAAATTACCAAGTTAAAGATGAACTAAAAAAAAGAGTCTCTTTTTTTAGATTCAACCTAGTAGAGGACAGATTTGAATCGGGCTACGACCTGATACTGTGCAGAAACGTGGTCATCTACTTCAGACCGGAGACGAAAGCCGCACTTTATCAAAAGTTCTTTGACGCGCTGAAGCCAGGGGGGTATCTGTTGGTCGGATCCACCGAGCAGATTTTCGAGTACAAATCCTACGGATTTGAGTCATCCAAGCCTTTCCTGTACAGAAAGCCGCTTTAGAGCATCTCTAAAAGCGCTAATCACCGGAGAGACCGTTCTTTAAATCAAAAAAGCAGGACAGGGGAGACCCTGTCCTGCTTTTTAGTGCGACCTAACAATATCCTTGATTTTCATTATTCGACTTAAAGTTGAACGCTCCTGCTCCTCAAGCTTCATGGTGATATACTTAATGGTCTCCACAGTGGCCGGTATGAGAACGTGCTCCAGAGCGTTGACCCTTCTTCTGGTCTTCTCTATCTCGGTGGACATGAGAGCGATGGCCTTCTCCTCGGCAGCAAGCTCTATGAGCTTTGGCATTATGGTCGAAAATCTCTCCAAGGAGACGTCCAAGCTGCCCAGGGTCGT
>JAQUTB010000346.1 GCA_028709985.1 Dethiosulfovibrio sp. | reverse complement strand
TCCATAGAGCTCCACGCCATGCTGGAGACGGCACTGTCACTGATGAACGCCTACGACATAGCCAAGTCCTCCCCTAGGGTGACGGCACTCACCTTAGGGGGACAGGACCTCGCGGCGGACCTGGGGATAAGCAGGTCAAGAGAGGGAATAGAGCTTCTCTACGCCAGGAGCCACGTTGTCCTGGCGGCGAAGGCGGCGGGCAAGGAGGCCCTTGACACGGTCTTCACCGACGTCGAGGACCTGGAGGGCCTGAACGCCGATTGTAAGCTGGCGGTACAGCTGGGCTTCTCCGGCAAGGCAGCCATCCATCCGTCCCAGATAGGCCCGATCCACGACGCCTACCGCCCCGACGACAGATCTCTGAAAAAAGCCCTGAAGGTGGTCAAGGCAGCGGAGGAGGCGGAGAAGCGGGGCCTGGGCGTTATAGCAGTCGACGGCAAGATGGTGGACGGCCCGGTGGTCTCCCAGGCGAGAAGGACCATCGAGCTCGCCGTCATTTCGGGCATGGAGGTTTCCCTGTGATGTCTAACACTGTAAAGAACTCCATAGGTCGGGAGGTGCTGACGGAGATCCATGGTATCGGGAGCCTTGCTCCCTTCGCCGGGGCCTTCGCCAGACTGGACGGGTCCTACAGATGGACCCCTAAGGCTCCCTGTAGAACGGTTCCGGCCTTCGGCGGCAAAAAGCTGGCCCAGAATCTGACCGAGGCGATAAAGAGGTCGGGCCTCCAGGACGGCATGACCATCTCCTTTCATCACCACCTGAGAAACGGCGACGACGTCCTTCCTCAGGTTATAAGGGCCATAGAGGGGCTCGGGATCAAAAACCTGGTCCTGGCCCCTAGTTCCCTCACCGACTCCCACGAGATAGTGGCCCAGGCGGTCAGGAGAGGGACCATATCCAGGATCCACACCTCCGGAGTCAGAGGGGAGATCGGCAGGATGATCTCAAGGGGGGAGATGGAGATACCGGTCATGATCCACAGCCATGGAGGCCGAGCGAGGGCCATCCAGGAGGGAAGGATTTCCGTGGACGTGGCTTTTTTAGGGGCCCCTACCTGCGATACCATGGGAAACATGACCGGCTCAACGGGCAAATCGGCCTGTGGGACATTGGGCTACGCCCAGATAGACGCCCGTTACGCCTCCCACGTCATAGCTGTGACCGACAACCTAGTTCAGGCCCCTCTCATGGACCGGATTTCCATCCCCCAATATCTGGTGGATCAGATAGTGGTGGTGGATTCCCTGGGAGACTCGTCAAAAATAGCCTCAGGACCGGCGAGGATATCCAAAGACCCGGTAAACCTTAAGATAGCGGAGAACGCCTTCGACCTCATAAGGGTCTCGGGGCTTCTGGTGGAGGGCTGTTCCTTTCAAGTCGGAGCGGGAGGAGCCAGCCTGGCGGTGGCCAAGTTCGTAAGGGACTACATGAAGGAGTGTTCCGTTCAGGGAAGCTTCGGCATAGGGGGCATAACGGGCTACATGGCGGATATGCTGGAGGAGGGGCTGTTTAGGGCCCTCTTCGACGTCCAGAGCTTCGATTCATCCGTGACCAAGTCGGTCGCTGAACACCCTAACCACAAGGAGATCGACGCATCTTGGTACGCAAACCCCTTCACCGCTGGCTGTGTGGTCAACGATCTGGACGTGGTGGCCCTGGCGGCATTGGACGTGGACGTGGACTTTAACGTGGACGTCCTGACCGGACACGACGGGGTTTTGAGAGGGGCGTCAGGCGGACACTGCGACACCGCCGCCGGGGCGAAACTCTCCATAATCACCGTGCCTTCCATAAGGGAGGGAGTTCCCTCCATAAGGGACAGGGTCCAGACGGTGGTGACCCCAGGGGAGACGGTGGACGCCATAGTCACCGAGAGAGGAATATGCATCAATCCCCTCAGGGAGGACCTGATCAAGGCCGCCTACGACGGAGGTTTACCGGTCAAGGCCATAGAGGACCTTAAGGCTGAGGTGGAGAGGATGACAGGAGTTCCCGATCCTGTGGAGTTCGACGACCGGATCGTCGGAGCAGTGGAGTACAGGGACGGGACTATCATAGACTCGATAAGAAGGGTCGTTTAGAAACTAAAAAAGAGGGTCCCTAGGGGCCCTCTTTTTATTAGCTATTTTTTTAATCCCTCGGTGATGTTTTTGAACTCATGTCTCAGCTTGTCGTTGGAGAACACCACGACCTCCGGGACCTCCAGCTTGGCTATGGAGTCGAAATCCTTTTTGTTGGCCTTGACCATGTCCAGAAGCCCTCTCGCCAGCTTCATGGTGCGATAGGCGTTGTGGGCCACAGCGTAGTCCCTTTTGAAGCCATCCAGGTTCTTTTGGGCCTGGTCTCGCTGGTCCTCCAGGAAGACACTATAGGCCCCTATGGCCTGAAGGGTCAGGTCGGTGGACTCTATGTTGTTCTGAACCAGCTCTCTCTGTCTGGCGGAGAGGGCTCGGTCCATGGACTGGTTCGTCAGGTCCTCCCTTAGGGCCTTGGCGGAGTTGGCCATGGCCTCCAGATCTGGGAGATATTTGCCGTTTATCTTCTCCACGAAGCTCTCGTTCATGACCACGCAGGTACGAAGGAGGAGCGAGTATATGCCGTAATACCGCCTGGCGA
>JAQUTB010000345.1 GCA_028709985.1 Dethiosulfovibrio sp. | reverse complement strand
GTGGGGTGGACCTGCGTTTTACCTGGAGGCTTTTGAGATCCTTAGGAATCGCTCCTTCTCTTAGAGCCTGCGATCGCTGCGGACGGCCGATCTCCAGAGGTGTCTGGACGGAAAACTCTTTTCTCTGCGACCACTGCTACAGTGGCGGTAGATATATCGACCTTTCCTTGGCCTCTTACTGGATTTTCAGTCATCACGACGAGATAGAGGGCAAAAAATTATCTGATAATGAAAAAAATCTAGCTTTATCAATAAAAAACTTGATAGTGAGGAATTTAAAACTCCTTTCTTGATAAAATTCACACTATAAGGATGTGGTCCTTTTGAACCTTCAGGAGATAATCTTCCGTCTGGAACGTTTTTGGTCCGACCGTGGCTGTGTCATACAGCAACCCTACGATATAGAGGTCGGTGCAGGAACCATGAATCCCGCAACCTCCCTAAGGGTTATAGGCCCTGAGCCGTGGAAGGTGGCTTACGTTGAGCCGTCCAGAAGGCCCGCGGACGGCAGGTACGGAGAAAACCCCAACAGACTTCAACATTACTATCAGTATCAGGTGATACTGAAGCCAGCCCCTGACGACGTTCAAGAGTTGTATCTCGACAGTCTAGCCGCCTTAGGTATAGACTCGACGGAGCACGATATCCGTTTCGTTGAGGATGACTGGGAATCCCCGACCGTCGGAGCCTGGGGGCTTGGATGGGAGGTCTGGCTTGATGGAATGGAGATAACCCAGTTTACCTACTTCCAGCAGGTAGGTGGGGTGGATATGGCTCTGATTCCGGCCGAGCTGACCTACGGGGTGGAGCGTATCGCCATGTTCGTCCAGAAGGTCGACAACGTCTACGATCTTCAGTGGAACGACACCCTTACCTACGGCGACGTCCATCATAAGGGCGAGGTTGAAAACTCGACCTATAACTTTGAGGTGTCTAACCCGGACATGTTGTTTAAGCTGTTCGATATGTACGAGGCCGAATCCCGTAGCGTGGCAGAAAAGGGACTGGTCCTCCCCGCCTGGGACTATGCCTTGAAATGTTCCCATACCTTTAACCTTTTGGACGCTAGGAACGCCATAAGCGTCACGCAAAGGACTGGGTACATCGGCAGGATAAGGGCTCTGGCAAGCATGTGCTGCGAAAAGTACGGAGCTCAGAGAAAAGACATGGGCTATCCCATGAAAAAGAAGCTTCTATAAGGAGGGGACCTTGATGGATACCAATAACCTTGTACTTGAGATAGGCACGGAGGAGATCCCCTCTCGTTTTATGACCAAGGCGCTTGAGGATCTGGCCCTGGCGGCTGAATCGGAGCTAAGCGACGCGAGGATAGATCATGGAGCCATAAATGCCTACGGAACCCCTCGTAGATTGGTCCTCTCAATTAAGGCGATAGCGGATAGGCAAAGAGACCTGGAGGAATCCTTTAAGGGACCAGCCTGGAGCAACGCCTTCGACGGCACTGGCAATCCCACCAGGGCAGCTGTTGGGTTCGCTAAAAGCAAGGGCATAGAGGTGGAAAATCTCGAAAAGAGGGATGTCGACGGAACTCCCTATGTCTTCGCCGTCGTCAGCGAAGTAGGATCCTCTTCCATGAGCTTACTCCCTGAACTCCTTTGCCGTGTGATAAACAAACTGTCCTTCCCGAAGAGCATGTACTGGAAGAAAAGCTCCGTCAGGTTTGCTAGACCGATAAGGTGGATTCTCTGTCTTTTAGGTGGAAAGGTGATTCCTTTTGAGCTTAACGGCATAACAAGTGGGAACTTGACCAAGGGACACAGGTTTATGGGGGCTCCCTCCATAAAGGTGGATAAGGAATCCTCCTTCATGGAGAAGCTGTTCGATAACTACGTTATAGTGGATCAGGATAAAAGAAAAGAAAAGATGCTATCCGCGATAGCGGTTCTGGAGAAGGAAATAGGCGGAGGCGCCGATAAGGACCCTGACCTAGTGGAAGAAAACCTGTTCCTCGTGGAATATCCGGTTCCATTCTTCGGCTCCTTCGACAAGAAATATCTGGATATGCCTGAAGAAGTGCTTATAACCACCATGAAACATCATCAGAAATACTTCCCAATCCGGGATAAATCCGGGAAATTGATGCCCTATTTCATTGGAGTAAGCAATAACAGAGCGGTATCAATGGACACCATACGGGAGGGAAACGAAAGGGTCATCAGGGCGAGGCTGGAGGATGCCTCTTTCTTCTGGAACGAGGACAGAAAAAAATCTCTGGCTCAGAGGGTGGATGAACTTAAGAAAGTCGTCTATCAGGAAAAGCTTGGGTCTGTCTACGACAAGGTTATGGCTGTAGCGGAGCTCTCTAGGTTTATATGCGATAAGCTGGGGCATTCCGAGCTCTCCTGTCTTGTTGAGAGGGCCGCTATTATCGCTAAATCCGACCTGTTGACTAACATGGTCGGCGAGTTCCCTGAACTTCAGGGCGTAATGGGAAGGGAATATGCTAAAAGAGACGGCGAGGACGCTAGAGTCGCCCTAGCTATGTACGAACAGTATCTTCCTAGGTTTGCCGGGGATAAACTTCCATCGGACATAGTCGGTGCTTTGCTTGGTCTGGGGGAAAGAATCTATAACATGGTCGGAGCCTACAAGACAGGG
>JAQUTB010000344.1 GCA_028709985.1 Dethiosulfovibrio sp. | reverse complement strand
CAAAGGGGAGGACGTCACAGGGGTTTTTGACTCCATAAAGCGGGCCTTTAAGGACCTGTTTTAGAAAGCCAGCTGCGGGGAGGTCGTAACTATGGACATGAATGGAGTCTTCAAAATAAACCCTGAGACTAGTCCTCACAGGGAGGTTATTAAGGTAATAGGTGTAGGTGGAGGAGGGGGCAACGCCTTAAACAACATAATCCGCAGCGGTGTAACCGGAGTGGAGTTTTTGGCTGTTAACACCGATATGGCTTCCCTCAGTTTATCGGAGGCTCCCACCCGTCTTATCTTGGGCAAGGAGCTTACTAAGGGGCACGGCGCAGGCGCGGACCCACAGATAGGACATGGAGCTGCAAAAGAGTCTTTTGACGAACTGAAAGAGGTTCTCATCGGAGCGGATATGGTCTTCCTTACCGCTGGTATGGGTGGTGGCACTGGGACAGGGGCCAGTCCCGTCATCGCTGAGATAGCCAAAGAGACCGGGGCCCTGGTGGTGGCTGTCGTTACGACCCCGTTCTTTTGGGAGGGGAAAAGACGCAGGGATCAGGCGGAGCTAGGCATAAAGACGCTTCAAGAGAAGGTCGATGCGTTGATAGTGATAGAGAACGATAAGCTTATGGAGATCTCCGATAAGAACACAGTTCTCACCGACGCGTTCCGTATGGCCGATGACGTGCTTCGTCAGGCTGTGCAGGGGGTCACCGACTTGATCCTGAGGCCAGCCCTCGTCAACGTTGACTTTGCCGACGTAAGGTCGGTGATGCAGAACGCTGGGTCTGCCATAATGGGTATAGGTGAGGGAAGAGGGGATACCAGAGCGGTCATGGCTGCTCAGGCGGCTATAAATAGCCCCTTAATGTCTATTCCTATGGCTGGTGCTAAAGGCGTTCTGTTTAACGTCACAGGTGGAGCTGACGTGGGCATATTCGAGATCCATGAGGCGGCTAGAATAATCAACGAGGCCTCCGACGAGGACGCCAATATCATCTGGGGAAGTGCTGTCGACCCAGAGATGGAAGACCGGATCAGAATAACCGTTATAGCCACCGGTTTCTCCGATTACGGGTCTATCAAGCAAAAAGAAAGACCTTTTGGTGGATCTAAGCCTTCTCTTCCAGTCAGGCAGGATAAGGAAAAGAGGGCAACCGGTGTGAGGTTGGAGCCCGCCGATCTCTCTCAAGACGAGGATGGGCCGGATATGTTTGAGCTCCCTGGGTTGCCTAAAGACTCCTATGACGTTCCGTCATATATAAGGAAAGTCCGTAAAGGACGAGAGAAATAGGCTCGGGTCGTTTGCGGGGCTGGACCGAAAGGTTCTGTCCCGCTTCTTTTTAAGGGAGTTGTTGTTATGGCCAGAACTTCTAATCGAAGAAAAAAGCAGATGTTCCCCTTCGGCTACCTGATGATACCTGTCGTCGGTTTTGTGGGGATAGGATTGCTGTTTTTTGGGATAAAGATTTTCTTTGTCCCTGAGACAAAGGATCCTTACGCGACTTATGTGAAGCAAGAGGAGGTTAAATCGCCGGAAACTCCGCCCGCTGTGGTGGAAGATGAGTCATCCAGCGTCCCTGTGGAGGAGATGGTCGCGGTCCCTGTCGTAAAGGATGGAGGCTCTCCGTCCACGAAACCGGCGTCCCCTCAGCCAACCTTCAAGCCTAAAAACCCACAAACTCAGGTACGCCCTCAAACTGCTCCAGCCAAACCGTCGCCGTCGACTCCGATAGGAACCGCCTGGGCGGTTCAGGTAGGTTCTTTTAAGCAAAGATCTATGGCTGACTCTTTGGCATCGGAGATGAGGAATAAGGGCTTTAAACCAACGGTAGGCAGTGGAGAGGTAGGTGGGACCGTTTATTACAGGGTTCTACTCCCAGGTGGTAACTCAAGAGCGGAGGCTGAATCCCTGGGTCAGAGATTGAAGTCTATGGGATATCCCTATTTTGTTTTTCCTAAAAAATAAAGGAGCCTGTCCGATGGGAGGATATAAGGTAAAAAAGCTGGTAGTCGTCACTGGCATGTCCGGGAGTGGGAAGTCCAGCGTCCTGAATATACTTGAGGATCAGGGCCTTTTTGCCGTGGACAATATACCTGTGGCTCTGTTGCCTCAGTTGCTTTCTCTGCTCGAATCCCACGAGGCAGCCGTAGCTAATGGAGTGGTTGCCGTGGTGGACGTTAGAAGCAGGGAGTTACTCAGCGGATTTGTGGCAATTGCCTCAAAAATGAGGAGCGATGTAAAGGATTTCTCCATAGTTTTTTTAGACGCATCGGACGATACCTTAGTTCAGCGCTTCAACCTTACAAAAAGAAGCCATCCGCTGGGGGATCACCTTTCAATATTGGAGGGAATCAAACTGGAGAGGTCCCTCCTTGATCCTATCCGAGAGCTGGCAGATCAGGTTATAGACACCACGGGGCTTGACATAAAGACCTTCAAGGAAAAGGTCTTTATGGGAATTGGCTCATGTAACTCTCCCCTCTCGGTTATCCTTTCTTCCTTTGGGTTTAAACATGGAATACCCCATGATAGCGATTACGTCATAGACGTCAGATTTTTGCCTAACCCATACTATGTGATGTCGCTAAAAAATAAGACGGGAGAGGACATAGAGGTTCAGGAGTACATAAAGGATAGGTT
>JAQUTB010000024.1 GCA_028709985.1 Dethiosulfovibrio sp. | reverse complement strand
CAGGATGACGTAGTTGATCAACACACAGGGGGCTCCCCATATGAGGATCCTGAAATACCGCTCCACCACGTCCCACACCTCCGGTTCTGGAGATATGACAAAAGCGGCGGCCCGGAGGACTACCCCCTGGACGAGGACGAAGGCTACCCCGATGGAGGCCGCTATCCCGAGGGGACGATAGAAGGATATCATCCTGTCGTCTGGGTCACCGGAGCCGAGGGACTGAGCGCTGAAACCTGTGGTGCTGACCCTTAAAAAGCCGAAAAGCCAGTACAGGGTGTTGAATATCACCGCACCCACCGAGACCCCAGCTATAAAGGCAGGGTTTCCTAGATGGCCCACCACGGCGGTGTCCACCGAGCCCAACAGAGGCTGGGTTATGGTGGACAGGATAAAGGGCAGAGCGACGGCCAGATACTCACCGTGTTTGAGTCTCATATGGCGGCCTCGGAGCCAAAAAGGTGGCAGGCCACAAGATGATCGGCCTCCCCTTTGAGGGGAAGCAATGTAGGCTTTTCCCTTTTACAGATATCCATGACCACGTCGCACCGATCCTGAAAGGGACAGCCAGGGGGGACGTCGGCGGCGCTGGGGGCCTCGCTCTCGATCGCCTTTATCCTTCGGGAAAAGTCCATTCTCACGGAGAATATGGAGCCGAGCAGGGCCTTTGTGTAGGGATGTCTCACCTTTTTATCGATGTCCATCGACGTGGGGGTCACCTCGACTATATGGCCCAGATACATTACGGCCAGCCTGTGGGCTATGGCGTTTATCAGGGCGACGTCGTGACAGATGAACATCATGGTCGTGCCACGCTCCCTCTGCAATCTAACCAGAAGCTCCGCCACGTTCCTCTGAACCGACACGTCCAGGGCACTGGTCGACTCGTCGCAGACCAGTACCTCCGGCTCCACCGAAAGGGCCCTGGCTATCCCCACCCTCTGTATCTGCCCACCGCTCATGCTATGAGGATAGCGATACAGCACATCAACCGGCAGCTCCACCATATCCAAAAGCTCCAAAGCCCTGAGGTCCTTGTCCCTTTTATCGATAAGCCCCAGGTTCATCAGCGGCTCGGTCACTATGTCGACGACCTTCTTCCTCGGGTGGAAGGACAGTAGGGAGTCCTGAAAGACCATCTGGATGTTCTTGCAGTTGCGACGACGGTCCCCTCTGGACATCCCGACCAGGTCCCTTCCTCTGTAGAGGATCCTGCCCTCCGTCGGTGCCTCCATGGACAGGAGCATCTTGGCAAGGGTCGATTTTCCACAGCCGCTCTCACCTGCCACTCCCAGGGTCTCCCCTTTTCTGAGGGCCAGACTCACGTCGTTGCAGGCCACCAGAGATCGACGAGGGCAGAACGGCCCTCTGCCACGACAGCTAAAACGCTTTGAGACCCCTTCGACCCGAATTATCTCGTCCTCGTCAAGCAAACCTGGCTCCCCCTATCTCTGGAACCGCCTCCAAAAGCTCCCTGGTGTAACCCGACCGAGGGCGACACAGTATATCCTCCCTGGTCCCCTGTTCCTCTATACGGCCGTCCTTCATCACCACCATACGATCGGACATGTAGGCCGCCACCCCTATATTGTGGGTCACCATGACGATGGTCGTGCCGTATCGCTCCCTCATCTCCATCATCTGCCCCACTATCTGGGCCTGGGTCGTCACGTCCAGGGCACTGGTCGGCTCGTCGGCTAGCAGAAGATCGGGGTTGAAGGTCATCGCCATGGAGATCCCGACCCTCTGCTTCATGCCACCGCTGAGCTCGAAAGGGTAGCTTCTCATCACGTTATCCGGGTCGGACAGGCGCATATGTTTTAACATCGAGACGGCCCTGTCCCACGCCTCAGATCCTGTGGAATCGGAGTGAAGCCTTATATACTGAACGAACTGGGCTCCGACGGTCCTTATGGGGTTCAGCATGACTCCAGAGTCCTGAAATATCATGGAGAGATCGGTCCCTCTGAGCCTGCGCCACTGGGATCTCGAATAGCCGGAGACGTCCTGGCCGTTAAGGAGTATCCTCCCGGAGGAGATAGATGCCGATCTGGGAAGTGCCCCTATGACCGATCGGATCACGGTGGTCTTGCCGCTTCCGCTCTCTCCGACCAGGCTGACGATCTCGCCCTTGCCGACCGAGAGGCTAAAGCCGTCCACGGCAGGCGGTCCGGTCCCCCCTCCACGTCCGTATAGGACGGAAAGGTCCTCTATCTCAAGCATGACCCTACTCCGCGATGTCCACGTCCTTGGTCATCCAGTAATAGTCCATTGGAAAAAGTTTCAGACCGGTGACCTTTTTGGACGAGAACAGATACGTCACCTCACAGCCGAAAAAGACGCTGGCGGCGTCGTCCACTATCGCCTGCTGGATCTCCACTATCAGATCCCTCCGTTTAGCGGGATCGAACTCCATGGCAAGCCTATCCATGAGGGAATCGACCTCCTTATCGCTGTAACCGGCCTTATTGGAGTTTGGGGCTTCCTTAGAGTAGGTCCTCCAATACTCCCTCAGGAAGTTCTCAGGGTCACCGGTGTTGGCGGCGAGGACACACCATATAATCAAGTCGAAGTCTCCGGCCTCCTGCTTGTCCAGCATGGTCTCGTAGCTGACCGTGTCTATGGTGACCTTTATCCCGACCTCTCTCAGGTTTATCTGAGCGGCCTGGGCGTAGATACCCAGCTCCGCACGGCTATCGTATATGACGAAGTTGAGGTCTATAGGGCTTCCGTCTGGAGCTTCCACGTATCCGTCTCCGTCTACGTCCCTGTAGCCGTTGTCGGATAGGAGTTTTCTGGCGGAATCCTGATCGAATGAATTAGGGTCAACTATGTCATCGAAGCCGAAGTCTAAAGACGGAGGGATAGGGGCCTTCCCAACCGTGGCGCCACCCTCGAGGAGCACGTCCACATAGGTCTGCCTGTCCAGGGCACGTATAAGGGCCTGACGGAGGACCTTGCTCCCAAGGGCTCCCTTTTGGTTCATAAAGGCGAGGGTCGTCCTCAGGGCAGGGAGGGACTGGGTGGTAAATTTAGAGCTATCCGCAAAGGTCGGAGCGTTGCCTGACTTGAGGTTATAGGCCACGTCGATCTCTCCGGCCTGAAGGGCCATCTCCCTGGTCACCTGGTCGCCTATAACCTTAAACTCAACCCTGTCGAACGGCACGTCACCGCCCCAGTAGTGATCGTTTCTCACAGCTATACAGGTATCGGATGCCCTGAAGGACTCCACCCTGTATGGACCGGTGCAGATAGGCCCATCCATGGCAAACCTATCGGTATCCGCGGTGGTGTCCACGATTATGAACAGAGGCTCCGCCAGGCTCCCTGGGACGTTGAAGGTGGGCTCAGGTGTGGTGATTATAAGGCTCTGGCCCTCCACCTCCATGGAGCTATATTTGAAGAAAGCGGTGGAGGCTCTTTTGCTGAGCTTGAAAGTCCGCTCCAGAGACGATTTGACTATCTCAGGGGTCATATCGTTGCCGTTGGAGAACTTTACCCCCTCCCTTATGTGAAAGGTCCAGGACTTCCCGTCCTCAGAGCATTCCCAGCTGTCGGCCAAACATGGCTTGGGGGTGCCCTTTTCGTCAAAACGGACCAAGGTCTCCCCTATACCGTAGCGACTGATAACCCAGCTGAAATACTGGGTCGTAGGCTCCAGAGTGTCGGCAAAGCTGGTGACACCGACCCTCAGGGTCTTCTCTGCGGCGAAAAGCTCTACCGGCCCAGTAAAGACGAGAAACAAAGAACAAAGGGACACAAAAACCCAACTACATAACTTCCTACCACAAAACACCATACAAAAGACCTCCTCGATAAAATATCATCCACTATGTCTGGGATCCAGCATATCCCTCAGACTATCTCCAAAAAGATTAAAAACTGCGACGACCATTATCACCGCGACGCCGGGGTAGACCATGAGCCACGGGGCCCTAGCGAGATACGGCCTGGCCTCGTTCATCATCAACCCCCACTCAGGACTGGGGGCTCTGGCCCCGAGTCCGAGGAAGGACAGGGCCGCAAGCTCCAACATCATGCTCCCTATGTCGGTGACGGCGGTTATGAGAATGGTGGGAAATATCACCGGCAAAATATAGCCAAAAACCACCCTCCCGGAGGTGGCGCCGGAAAGCCTCGCCCCCTGGATGTAGAGGGAGGTCTTCGCCTTCAGCACCAGGCTCCTGGACAGGCGGGTGTACTTGGGCCAGGTCACGGCGGTGACGGCGATAACGGCGTTCGTCGCGCTGCTTCCGAGCATTCCGGCGATGGCTATCGCCAGGACCATGCCAGGAAAAGCTATCATCATGTCCGAAAAACGCATGATAACGCCGTCTATAAATCCCCCGAAATAGCCCGATATCAGCCCGAGAAAGGTCCCTATGATCGAGACAGATATGACCACCGCGAAGGACATCGATAGGGAAGCCCTTGTCCCGTATATGATCCTGGAGAGCAGGTCCCTTCCCATCTTGTCCGCCCCAAGGGGATACTCGGCACAAGGGGCCTTCAGCGAGTCCCTCATCGTGGCGTCGAAAGCTCCCTTAGGGGCAATGGCTGGAGAGAGCAGAGCAACAGAGATAACCATCACACACATAGCCGCAAAGACCGCGAACCTCGCCCTCATGGCCTCACCTCGAAACCCCTCTAAGCCTGGGGTCGAGATAGTTGTACGACACGTCCACGGCGAAATTTATGACCATGTAGACCAGGGAGATCCACAGGACGTATCCCTGAACCATGGGATAATCTCTGGCGGAGATGGCCTGGACCGCCAGGTTACCCAGGCCAGGCCAGGAGAAAATGATCTCCACCACAGCGGTTCCCCCGAGAAGGCTGCCCAAAGACAGCCCCAGCAGGGTTATCAGGGGTAGCACGGCGTTGGGAAGGACCTCTCTACAAAGTATGACGAGCCTGGACTCCCCTCTGACCTCCGCTCCCAAGACGTAGTCCTGGTTAAGCTCCTCCAGGACCGCCGTCCTGACCTGTCTCGTGTACTTCGCCGACATGGCGAAAGCGAGGGTCAGAGCGGGCAGAAAAAGGTCTCTGAGGCCCTGACCGGTGGAGACCACGGAGACCATCATAAGCTTTAAGGCAAAAAAACTCAGAAGCATGAGGCCGACCCAGAAATTTGGAACCGAGACCCCCAAGAAGGTCAGGCTCCTTATGAGATAGTCGGGCCATCTGTCGTGATAAACCGCTGCGACAACACCGGCAGGTACCGCAACACATAGCATCATGACCAAGGAGGCCAAGGTCAGCTTCAGTGTGGCGGGGAAAAAATCCATCATCCTGGTCGCCACAGGCTGTTTGGACGAATAGGATATTCCCAGGTCGCCACGGAAAACGTCGAAAAGCCATGCCCCATACTGAGCCAGAAAAGGACGGTCCAGGCCAAGCTCCGCCCTGGTGGCAGCCAACAGCTCAGGTGAGGCCACCTGTCCGCCGGATTTGAGCATCGCCTCCGCCGGGTCTCCCGGCGAGAGGTGCATGAGGGAGAAAGCTATAAAGCTAACGCCGAGCAGGACCAACACCATCTGTAATAGCCTTCCTAAAAAATCTTTTTTACTCAAATTCAACACCTCCCACAAAAGAAAAGAGCTTATTATCTATAAATATTTAACCTTAAAAGAGCACAAAAACAGAGCCCCCATACCCTCGTATGAAAACACCTCAAAACCATGGACGGTATCCTGACTCTCAGTCATCCTACTCTCACGCCTTCCCACAAAACGAGCTGTTTTGCAGTGGCTTAATGTGATTTCGTCGTGATCACAGTAGCGGGGCTGTGCCGGAATTGCACCGGACTTCCTCAAACCATGGCCTGTACGTTATTCAGTTATAGAGATCATGATAATACTCGGGGTAGCTTATCCCACGTGTTGCCACCTGTCAAGCAAATTGAACTTTAAACATCAAGACAACGAGGATAAAGACAGACTCGACTTAAGACGATGATCTATCTCTCCGATACACCAAAAAATATTTTGGAGGTGAGCTGTATGCCGAGGATAATCGGACAAAGAATCATGCTCAGGGAGTTCAGGCTTTCGGACAAAGACTCGTTGATGGAGTGGGTCAACGACCCGGATGTGGTCGGAACCTTGTCGGACAATTTTCTTCTGCCCAGAAGCGATTCCGCTATAGAGAGCTGGATCAAAGGGAATATGGAAAGGGAATCGGACAAAGAGGCTCACTTCGTCGTGGCGGACAGGGAGACGGAGCGGTATATAGGGCAGATAGACTTTCACGTGATAGACTGGAAAAACCGCTCCGCCAGGATCGGACTCGTCATAGGGGCCCCAGGGGCCAGAGGGAAAGGATACGGCTCGGAGGCCCTCAGGACCCTCAGCGACTACGCCTTTCGGTTCATGAACCTGCACAGGGTAGACCTGCTGGTCCGAGAGGATAACCTTTCAGCGATAAAATGCTACGAAAGATGCGGGTTCGTGGAGGAAGGCCGGATGAGACAGGCAATATACAGAGACGGACGTTATCTGGACATGATCGTTATGTCCGTCCTGTCAGGAGAGACAGCCACCGGGTAGATCATCTCATAAGGGGCATCGCTCCTGTGAGGCTGTTGACCTTTTTGGCGTCGCCACAGACCGCCAATCCCAGGTAGCTGTACCGGCTCTCGTCTACGGAGGCAGCTTTATCAACGTACTCCTCGTAGACCTGGCATCTACGGGCTACGTCGGAGAAATCCACCACCGTAAGGTCCTCATACTGTGGATCATAGAGCCTACGACGTAGCTCTTTAAGGCCCTCCTCGGATCCCTTAAGGACGGGAACCGGAACCTTGACTATCCCCTTGTGGGTAAAACCGCTACCGTCGGTAACGTCCTCGCCGACCACCTCAGGGAACTGCCTTCCCAAAGAGATTCCCAGTATGGCGGCGGTATTGGCCATCACGCCTAAGGGAAGTTTATCGTTCAGCAGTAGGACCAACTTCATGTTTTTCAAGACAAAACACCTCTTTCTATCTAAACAGCGCTCCGTAGCTGCTGGGCGTTATCCCCAGTAGCTTTTTGAAGCAGTTGCTAAAATGGCTCTGGTCGTGGAAGCCCGTCGAGTAGGCCACGTCTACAGTCGGCATTCCCTCCGCAAGAAGCTTTCTGGCCCTGTTTATCCGCACCGTCTCGAGATATCGATGGGGTGATATGCCTATTTGTTCGTTAAAGGCCCTGATGAGGCGGTACTTGCTGATCCCCGCGGCGGAGCTTAAGAGATCCAACGTCACAGGCTCGCCGTAGTTGGACTCCAAAAAGTCCACCACGTCCTTTATCCTTGAGGACTCAGGTGTGGAGTCCCTATGGGATAGTCCGCACAGGTCTATGAGCCTGGCCATCAGAGCTAAAAAAAGCTCCTCCTTCTCCATTCCAGGAGCTCCGCCCGAGATACTCCGGTGAAGCCGTCGAAGCAACAACACAGAGAGTCCATCGGGAACCACGTTTCGGCCAAATACGGAAAGTTTATCCCCTCCCAATGTCTCCGACATAGCCATTGCCATTACATCCGCCCCTATGTTTAGAGACCTATAGTCCAAAGGATCCTCTCCGAACTGATGGCAGGAGTGGCTTTCCCCTGGGGCTATCAGTATCACGTCTCCAGGAGAGATACAGCTCTCCTCCCCTCGACAGACAAACCTGCGCCTACTTCTCTCTACGAAGCCTATGACGTAGTAATCGTGAGAATGGCAGGGGAACTCCTGCACCAACCCTCTAAATCCGTAGGCCTCAAGTCCGATATCTGAGTCGTAGTAGACGCTCCGACTTTCTGTCATGTCAGCACTCCCCTCGCAAACTAAGACCAGATTACCATCCTGGAGACGAGATCTCTTGCAAAATGTTGCGCCCTGGGCAACCTGTGGTCAAGAAGGGGAGACGCAGGTCATGTTTCTACCTCGCTCCTTGGCGAGATAAAGGGCTTTATCCGCCCTGCTCACGAACTCGTTTATCGGCTCCCCTGGCCTGTATTGAGTTACGCCGAAACTGGCGGTCACGGAAATACAGTTGTCTAAGAGACATCCTTCTATTGCCTTCCTAGCCCTCTCTGCACAATCAAAGGCCTCGGGTAAGTCGGTATCGGGAAGGACCGCTAAAAACTCCTCCCCTCCCCATCTTCCAACCTCGTCAGACTGCCTTAAAGAATCCACAATAGTCGCAGCTACAGACAGGAGAACCTTATCCCCGCTCTCATGTCCGAAGGTATCGTTTACCCTCTTGAAAAAATCTATGTCCACCATGATAAGGGATAGGTCACCGGCAGTACGATCGACCACGTTGGTCTCGGCCACAAGTATCTGGTCCATCTTTCTCCGATTCCACAGCTCGGTCAGAGAGTCCCTGGTGGCCAAAAACTCGAGTTTTTCGCTGTAGGACTGGATACTCCTCATCTTTTCCTCTATGACCGCTATCATTTTTACGAGGGCCCTTGAGATATAGCATATTTCCCCTGTGGAACTAAGATGGGTGTTAGAGATAGAACGACGAAGCTCCTCCAGACTGGCGTGGTTTTCCGAGTAATCGACAAGGGCATCCACTATCTCCGTATAGGGCCTGAAATGCCTGTTTAGAAAAAACAACAACAAGATAATAGTTCCTGCTGTTACCACCGCAAAGGCGCTTAGAATATCGCCCTGAAGGCCCAGAAGCCTTAGATACTCAGGAGAAGGAAGAAATGAAAGGCTGAAAGCACCGTCTGCGACGGAGATCAAGATGGGGTTTTCGATGGAGGGGCTAAGCTTTATGGGAGAAGTCGAGGCGATAGTCCCCAAAAAAGATAGTCTCATGTCTTTTTCCGGCAACAATCCCTCAAGGAATTTTTCGGTTATATCCTTAAATATCGAAACATAACCCACCACAGTGTCGTTATACTTATACACCGGATAGCAAGCCACCAGAGCTGCTTGCCCCTCCACAATAGAAACCCCCGAAAAACTGCCGTCGTCCCTTGCCCCTCTGAAAAACGTCTCCGATCGTACCGAGTCGCCAAAACGGAACTCATCAGGTGCCCTTGCTATAACGGTACCGTCGGTGTCTATAAATAAAATCGAACTAACGGACTTGGAAAACGCCTTTCCCCAGTCCGAAAGGGCATCGTTGTTCATGCCCTCTATGGCTTCATGGATATCCCTCGGTCGGGATAGATTTATGGACAGCTGGATCAAATGCTCCAAATTGTGGACGAGCCCCCTGCGAACTAGCTCTGCGGACCTCTCCCTTTCAGCTAGACGGGAATTCGCATAATCTTTTATAATAACGTTAAGAAAAATACCGTAAGTCAGGCTGAGAATCCCGAAGGAGAACATCACTATTATCAGGATACCGCCCTTAAGAGATCGAGCCCTAGATATCAGCATTTATGACCTCTTCCGCCCTGTCGTAGAAGGATTCGTCAAATACCCCGAACCCTAACGCCCCCCAACCCAGAGCTCTTCGAACCGTTTCGAATCCATCATAGTCAGGAGGCAACTGAACCAACGCTTTACGATAAAGCTCCACCTTATCGGGGGGAAAGCTTCTGCTAGCCACCACTAGATCGTGAGGGATAGGCTCGGAGACGACCAGGACATCGAATACATCTCCAAAACTTTCAACTGCATTACGATACATACCATGAGATATGGCCCCTGCGTCTACGGATCCAGCGACCAAGGATTTCACGACCCGATCGTGGCGGTTTAGATAGAAGACCTTCCCGAAGAAAACGGAGGGATCTATCCCCATTTTTCTTAAAGCCTGTTTAGCATACACAGAGGAGGTGGAATCTCTGCTGACAAAGGCGAAAGTACCACCCTCAATATCCTTGATCGAGGAAAAACCACGATCCTTCAAGGAGACTATATAGGAGCGATAATAGCCGGACATAGAGCCGTCCTTATCGTCTTTTTCCAGAAAAGTCCCTACGTACTTTATATCTAAAACATCTCTCCTTAACTTTATATAGCCTACGGTATTGAGACAGGCCAGATCCACGGATCCCTCTCTTATGCGGATCATCAGCTCCTCGTAATCCTTGGTGACCACGACGGAAAAATCGTCTCCCGTGGCCTGAGCAAGATACCCCGAAAGCCAGGACAGGGCCTCGTGGAGCTTTTCGGGGTCCGAGCTAGGTAGAACCCCAAAGACGTAGCTTGCCCCCATACAGACCTGTGACAGATATGAAAAAGCAAAAAAACAGGAGAGCGTAAAAGTTAGAGCATATTTTTTCATGGGACACATGACCTAAAACAGGGACAGTGCCACTTTTACGACGACCTTGTGGACCGGGCTCGGGTCTCCCCAGGCCCTGAGTGGACAGTGGAGGTCCGAGGGGAAGAACACGGCGTAGGAGCCATAGGACATATGGATCCAGCAGGGAGATTGAGGGACAGGAAAGAAGAAACAGTCCTCTCCCTCCTTTGACAGGTAGTCCCTGGCACCATCGTCGGGGGCCCAGCCTATAAGCTCGTCTCCACCTATGACGTACTGGATATCGGCATATCGCTTGTGTGCCTCCCAGCGGCCGTCGGCCACTGGGGATGTCTGTGACCTTGAGAATATGGCGAAAAGGTCGTCACCGTCGATATCCATCCTGCCCATGGGCTGGGAGGACAGGTCGGTCTCCGCCAAAAAGGTAAGTCCTCTCACTATAGGGGACGGTAGATAGACCCTGTCGAAATCAAAGGAAATTCTATTGCTGCATATCATATTTTTACCCTCGCTCCATCGATTAGATTTTGTGGCCATCCATGACCTAACCTATCTCTACCCTATCCCTTCCCAGTTCTTTAGCCCTGTACATAGCCCGATCGGCCCTGGCGATAACATCGTCCATCGAGCTGTCCTCTTGGTTTATCTGGGTGACACCTATGCTTACCGTGAACGATACCAGCCCATTGTCGGTCGATATAGGTCGATCCTTTATTGATTTTCTGACCCTCTCGGCGAAACAGCCGGCTCCTGCTAAGGGGGTATCGCTTAAAAATATGAGGAACTCTTCACCACCTATTCTACCAGGTAGGTCGCATTCCCTGACAGATCCGGCGAGTAGCCCTCCCAAGCCAGCCAACACCTGATCGCCCACGTTGTGCCCGTAAGTATCGTTTATGGACTTGAAGCGGTCGATATCCAGCATAAGCAGAGAGCCAACGCTTCCGTAACGACGGATCCGCGCCATCTCCGACTTCAGCCTCTCCATAAAACTCCTTCTGTTGGCCAACCCAGTCAGAAAATCTGTCGTCGCCTCCATCGTCAGGGCCTTTTCGATCTCCTCTCTCCGGGCGATCTCCTGCTTGAGGCCGTCCATGGCCTGTCGCATCCTGTTGGCCATATCGTTGAAGGTCCCTATGAGCATGGACACCTCAGAGAACCTGCTCGAAAAGACGACAGGATCCACCTTGCTGTCCCTGCTCATCACCGAGATAGCCCTCTCCATGAGATTTAGGGGGGCGATTATACCCCTTGATACGACAAGGGCCAGCAGCACGGCAAAGGATATAAGCCCCAGCGAAAAGCCCAAAAAGGTGCTCCGATCGACCATTATTCCAGGAGTCAATTCCTTCTCCGGGATCACCACCGCCACTAGCCAGTCAAACCCCTTGTCCGCGGCAAGAGGGCTGACCTGGAGAAACATCCTTTCCCCGTTTCCCTTGATCTCGAACATCTCCATGTCCTTTATAGATCCCCATCCTCCGAAGGATTCCACCGCTTTTCCGGCCTCTTGAACCAGCGGATGGGGATAGGAACCGACATCGTGTCGGCTCACGACGACCCCCTCGCTGGAGGGTATGAGCAAGGGTATTGAGGCAGACGAGGCTATCATCCTGCCGGATCTGTCGACCACGAAGGACACCGAAGAACTGCCCAAGTTTATCCAACGCAAAAACGACGACATCCTGGAAAGAAACAGGTCCGTCGCCATAACCCCGACAGGTTCGCCATCCGGGCCGTAAACAGGATGACTGGCGGATAGGGACATATCTTGACCGGAGAATATAACGTA
>JAQUTB010000343.1 GCA_028709985.1 Dethiosulfovibrio sp. | reverse complement strand
GATCTTGCCATACGCCTTAAAGATGAGGTTTCTCCCGGAGACGTTGTCTTGGTTAAGGGCTCTAGGTCTAACGGACTGGAAAAAATCTGGAGTTTGATGTGATGGATAGTTTTTATCTCTTGTTCATCGTCTTTTTTGTGGCTTCAATTATGCTACAGTCTCTATGGATAGCTTGGCTTAATTCCCGTAGTTTTAATTTGGTTCAAAAGGCCTACGGACCGGAGAGGACAGTAGCTAAAATGAAAACCCCTGCAATGGGTGGAGCCGTCTTTATGGCACTGTCTTTGCCTGGAACCTTGGCTTGTTGGCTTTTTGGTTCAGAGCCGTTTTTGTTTTACGTGATTGTCTGGTCCCTCCCGTTCTTCAGCGCCGCCATAGGGCTTTGGGATGACCTCCTGAAGTGGTCCAGAAAGTCCAGCGAGGGCTTAAGAAGCCTGCAGAAGCTTTTTCTCCAGATTCTTGTGGCTGTATTGTGGTCCGTTATCGCTCATGGGTTTGATTGCCTTAGTCTCTACCCCGGACTTATCCTTTCCCCTACTATGACGGTCATTTTGGTCGCCTTTATCGTGGTCTCTATGCTCAACGCCGTCAACGTCACAGATGGATTGGATGGATTGGCCTCTGGGGCATCGGTCATATCCCTTATATCCCTGGCTTTTATGGTGTCTAGAGGTCTTGAATCTATATGGATCGGTCTAGCTATCTCAACCTCTTTTTTATGGCATAATTCCTATCCTGCCAGGGTCTTTATGGGCGATTGCGGTTCGCATTTTTTGGGGGGCCTTCTGGTTTCAATCGCGGTCTGTGGAGGAGGAGCCCTTTACGTCGTCCCCTCCGGTGCGCTGTTTGGCTTTGAGATACTTTCCGTGGCTATACAGATTGTGTCCATAAGATTTTTTGGAAAAAAGGTTTTTTTGATGAGCCCTCTCCACCATCATTTTGAGATTTTAGGGTGGAATGAGGTTCAAATAGTGACCAGGTTCTGGTTGATTCATCTATTCTGTGTCGTATCGGCCATGTGGATTGGCTTTGCGGTTATCGGTCTTTTAGGGGGATGCCTCGGATGAAGGATCTTATGGGAAGAAAGTTTACCGTTTTAGGGGCGGGGGTCAGCGGAGAGGCCTTGGCTCTAGCTATAGCTGGGCTGGGGGGTAAGGTTTTTATCTCCGAGCTAAAAGACAGTATCCCCGATGAGAGGTTAAGTCTATTTGAACAAGCTGGCATCGGATGGGAGCTGGGCGGCAACACCGACAGGGCATTGGAGTGCGACCTCATGCTGTTGAGTTCAGGTGTATCTCCTGAATCTCCTATAGTGAAAAGGGCCCATCAGGCTGCCGTCTCTTTGGAGGGAGAGGTCGATTTTATAGTTCCCAGGTTGAACGGGAAGGTGGTCGCGGTTACCGGTACAAACGGGAAAACCACCACTACGTCTCTGATGGCCCATATCTTAAGGGCTTCCGGTTGGGACGCTGTGGCTGTCGGAAATATAGGCACTCCTTTGGGGTCGGTATTAAACGAAAGACATGAAGTTTACGTGGTGGAGTTGAGCAGCTTTCAACTTTATTGGACCAAAAAATCCCTTTTCGATCTGGCTCTAGTGACCAACCTGGCTCCTGATCATATAGATTGGCACGGAAGCGTGGAGAACTACGTCGACGCAAAGGGAAACGCTCTCGCTAGAAGAAGGCAGGAAGCCTGGGCAGTTGTGCAGGAGCGGGATATCGACCCATTAAAAATCCGTGGAGATCAGCATATCCTTCCCCTTATGATAAAGGATGTCTCCGACGATAACGGTATATACATGGCCAAAGACGACGCCTGGATAGTCATCGATCGAAAACCGACCAAGCTGTTTTCCTATGGGCAGGTTCCTATGGTCGGATTCCATAATCTAGAGAACGCAGCTATGGCTTTAGGGGGATGCTTTGCGCTGGGATGCGTTTCATGCGTCGGTGGAGGTTCGTTTGAAGGCTATAAGCCGCCATCTCACAGGTGTCAGTTTGTCGCCTGTGTAGACGGGGTTACCTATATAGACGATTCAAAGGGAACCAATGTGGCATCCACCTGTACTGCTTTGGACTCGATAGGCGGTAAAAAGGTCGCTATCCTCGGTGGAAGAGGAAAGGGAGAGAGCTACGATTCTCTGGCTCTATCGGTCAAGAGAAACTGCCGAAAAGCTATACTGATAGGCGAGGAGCGTGAACCTATAAGGCAGGCTCTTGATATAGCTGGGTTTAGCGATTGGATTATAGCCTCGGGAATGGAGGACGCGGTTAATATCGCCAGATCTGTCGCTATTTCAGGTGATACGGTTTTGTTGTCTCCTGCCTGTACCAGTTGGGATATGTACGGAAGTTACGTTGAGAGGGGCGATCATTTCTCCCGATTGGTACGGGACATCCTGGAAAAAAAGCCAGTCTCGTGAACAGAAAAGATCCAATTCTCTGGATAATACCTCTGATGTTGTCAGCCATAGGTATAGTGGTTATCCTCTCTCTCACCTCGGTCAGGCTCAACGATGGAACTCTATCCTTCTCTCTGGGCAAAAAACAGGCTCAATGGATGGTCATATCCTGTATCGGGATGATAATAACCTCCGCTAAACCTTTATCTTTCTGAGGGGATAAAAGTGGATTGCTTTT
>JAQUTB010000023.1 GCA_028709985.1 Dethiosulfovibrio sp. | reverse complement strand
CTCGCCTTGGGGGTCGAGGAACACCAGGGTCGGGACCACCCTCACGCCGTACTTCTTGGCGTAGTCCATGTTCTCCATCAGGTTTATCTTGGACACGTTGACGCCTTTGTAGCTGTTTTCGAATCCATCCAGGATTCGCGCCATCTCGACGCAGGCAGGTCAGCCAGGGGCCCCCAGGTCGAGGAGGGTAGGCCCTTCGCCGGAAGGCTGGGCTGAGACCACCTCTCCCTCTCCCGTGGTTTTCTTGCTCTTTGCGTATAGAGTTCCGGTTACAAGCAAAACAACCATGGCCAATGTTATTATCTTTCTCAGGTTCATCCTAATACCTCCCATCTTAAAGTCCTAGCCATATTATAGGGTATGATACCCCGTTAGGGTAGTGGAAAATACCTATTCCTATAGGTTGGGTGGATCGTGGTTGGATGATATATTAGGAACCTCTAAAAACGCTCCTCCTCGGGGAGTTCGTTCCGCATGAGACCGTTCGAGCCCGTATACTCGACATTCCGCATGCGGAACGCTCTCTCCGAGGGGACTCAAAGGCGAGTTTTTAGAGGTGCCCTAGTTACATATTCGTCTTTAGGAGGAGTTTTTTTATGCTAACTCGGTTGTCCAAAGGCCTTTGGCTCATTATGCGAGATTTTTTCCGCAGGGAATGGAGCACCTTCTGTCTCGCCACCATCGGAACGATCCTGATGAGCTTCGCCATAGTTGCTCTGACCGTCCCCTACCGATTTGCCGGGGCTGGCCTGGCAGGGATAGCCCTGCTGACCAAGTATGTGTGGGATATCTCCCCCGCCTGGGTCATAGCCATAGGGAACATCTTCCTCCTCGCTTGGGGGTGGAGGGTACTATCCCCCAGGTTCGTCCTCTGGACACTCTACGTGTCCATGTTGACCTCCGCAACAGTTGCCTTCTTTGAGCTTTTTCAGTATCCAATGTTGAACGACATGCTCCTGGCCGCGATACTTTCCGGCATCCTGGGCGGACTTGGCATAGGTTTGGTCTTCAAGGTTGGATCGTCCACGGGAGGGACCGATGTCATAGTCATGGCGGCCAGGAAGAGGTGGGGGGTGGACGTTGGAATGTACTCCTTCTACATCAACATAACCATACTGCTTTTCTCCTGGTTCGTCGTGGATATAGAGAGGCTGCTCCTAGGTGGGATACTGCTCTACGTTGAGAGCTTAACGATAGACAACGTCCTCAAGTCCTTTGACAGGAGGAAGCAGGTTTCGGTTATAACCGGCTGTCCCGACGAGGTTAGGCGTTACATAGTGGAGGTCATGAACAAAAGCGCTACTTTGATCAAGGGATCAGGGGCCTATACCGGGGACGAGAGGACCATGATAATGGTCGTTTTGAACCGAAGGCAGGCCATGGAGCTAAAACGATTCGTCGTATCGGTGGATCCAAGGGCCTTTATAGTCCTGGCCGACGTGGCTGAGGTCGTTGGAGAGGGATTCAAACACTGGAAGCATATATAAAATAAGCCGAGGGAAGACCCTCGGCTTATATCATGTATATGGCCAATATTCCCGCCACCAGAAGGGCTGGTAGCATGTTCATGACCTTTATCCTCTTTATCTCCAGGATCCCCAGGGAAAGGCCTATCAGCATGATTCCACCAACCGCCGAGATCTCCGAAGTCATTCCGTCGGTCAGGTATGGCTGCAAGGCTCCCGCCGCCAAGGTTATGCTTCCCTGGTAAACCAGCACCGACAGTGCCGATAGTGCCACCCCCGCGCCTAGAGATACGGCGAACGCCACCGATGCAACCCCGTCCATGAGGGATTTTGTCAGGAGCAGCTTGGGCCATTGGCCGAGTCCTTCCTCTATGGAGCCAAGAATCGCCATGGATCCCATGCAAAAAAGCAGCGTAGCTGCCATAAAACCCTCGGTGAAATTTCCAGAGGCCCCTATCTTTCTCTGAAGCGACTCCGCCCCTCTCCTCAGCTTGCTGTCCAGGTCCCAAAACTCCCCTGTTATGGTCCCTATCACTATACTGAGCACCAATATCAGTATGTTGGACGTAGCACCTGCCATGGAGATGCCGAGCCAAAGGGTAACCAGACCGATGGCCTGAAAGGCCGATGTCGTGACCCTCTCCGGCAGGGCCGACCTAAACACCAGACCGAAAGCGGTCCCTCCCATTATCGCCAGTGCGTTTACGATAGAACCAAAAAGCGGCACTTGAGACAGATGCTCCAAGTTCATCGAGAACCCCCCTTCCCCAAAATAATTTCGCATCATACCACAGGTTGGAGACCTTTGGCCCATGTCGGTTTTCTCTGGACGTTTTTTTCAAAACTCAAACACATGTGAAAAAAACAGTTCAAAAATTGCCTTCAGTGTTTTACAGGAGTACAGTGGGATGGGAGGTGGTATCAAAAGTCTCTAACTTTGCGGTAGAGGTGGATTTTGGGGCCAGTGTAATAGGATTTGTCAGATAGAAGGGAGCGATTTGCTTTGAGAAAAAGCTGCAAGGTATTTTTGTGTTCTGCCGTCTTATCGGTTTTTATCGCGTCTTCGGGCTTTAGCTGCACCGACATAGTAGCAGGTAAGAACGCCACAGTGGACGGATCGGTCATAACCTCCCACACAGCCGACGGGGCGTTCTACGACGCCAAGGTCAGGGTGATCCCTGGGGCAACCCATAAAAAAGGGGAGATGGCCCCGGTTTACTGGAACATCACCGGCGAGGAGAACGGTCCTGCGGTCAAGATAGGCGAGATCCCTCAGGTTGAGAAGACATACTCCTATTTCCACGTGGGATATCCCTTCATGAACGAGCACGGCATCGCCATAGGCGAGACCACCATCGGCCAGAAGGAAGAGCTCAAGACCTTCCGTCCCGACGCCCGTGCGATCATGACCATAGAGCAGCTTGAGGTCTTTGCCCTCCAGAGAGCCAAGACCGCAAGAGAGGCTATCGCCGTGATGGGCGAGCTCGCCGAGAAGTACGGCTTCCTTCCCTCCTGCGGTTCCGAGGGAGAATGTCTGACCGTCACCGACTCGGATGAAGCATGGATTTTTGAGGTCCGTAGCACCGGTATGATGTGGACCCCTGACAGCGGCAAGCCCGGTGCTACCTGGGTTGCCCAGAGAGTCCCGGACGATATGGTCGTTGTGGTTCCGAACATGAGCCGGATCCAGGAGATAAACCCCGACGACAAGGACAACTTCATGGTCGCCAAGGATTATAAACAGTTCGCTATAGACATGGGATGGTACGACCCCAACGGTACAGAGCCCTTTATATGGCAGAGGGCCTATTCGCCTCTGACAGGTAACGACGATTGGTCTCTCTCCTCTATGTGGGTGCGCAACAGACTTCACACGATCCACAAGATCTTAGCTCCTTCACAGGAGTGGGATCCCAACGCCGAGACTATGTCCTATCCCTTCGCGATCAAGCCGGAGAAGAAGATCTCCGTCGCTGACGTGATGGAGATGCTTCGCAGTCACATGGAGGGAACTCCCTTCGATATGTACGAGTCGGCGGCCTGGTTTGTGAGCGACGGTGAAAAGGTGGTCAAGAGCCCTATCGCCACTCCGTTCCCCACCAGAGCGGTCCGTAAGGTATTGGACATACCCTACAACCGCCCCGTCTCAAAGTGGGACTGTGCCTATAGCTTCGTGTCCCAGGCGAGGGCTGGCGTTCCTGACGTCATGAAGACCGTTCTCTGGTTCGGATACGACAATCCACACACCACCTGTTATGTGCCAATATACAACGGCGTCACAGACACCAAGGAAAGCTGGAGGACCTTCGATCGTAACCAGTTTAGCCTCGGGTCGGCCCAGTGGAGCTTCATACTGGCCGACGACCTTGTGAACCATCGCTACGGAGATGCCATGGCCGATATGCGTTCAGTCAGGGAGCCCCTGGAGAACGGCTTCTTCGCCCGTATACCGGAGATAGATGCCAAGGCAGCGGAGCTCTACAAGAAGGATCCAGCCGCCGCCAAGAAATTCCTCACCGAGTTCACCTTAGGGTGCATGGACGAGACAGAGAAGGCCTGGTGGAACCTCAACTGGACCCTCATCACAAAGTACAACAACAACAAGTTCAACTAGAACCTACATGGCCCCCGCTTTCAGTGAGCGGGGGCTTTTCTATCTAGCTCTGGAAAAGATATAATAGACCGATAGTCTATATCGTGGAGGTGCTTTGTATGAGGTCTTTTTTCTTCTACTTCGGGGTTATATCCCTTGCGGTTATGGTTGTGGGAGGATCTTTCTGCTTCTGGAAGTTCTCTCCCTTTATATTTGCCAAGTCTAGGTCCCAGTCCCTCTCCCATTCCGATGGGCCGGCGATACCCCTCCCTGAGCCCGCCATCTCCGGTGGGATATCCGTCGAGGAAGCCTTGGCAAGTCGGAGGTCGATAAGGTCCTTTCAGGATACGCCGGTCTCTATGGAAGACCTGTCTCAGGTGTTGTGGTCCGCTCAGGGGGTGACGGATCGAGAGAAGGGGCACAGGACCGCTCCCTCCGCCATGGCCCTCTATCCCCTGACGGTCTACGTGGTGGCGGATAAGGTGGATGGGTTGCCCAAGGGGCTTTACCGATACGAGCCTGGACATATGCTGACACCGATCTTCGACGGTCCAGCAAAGGACAGGGCAATGACCGCCATCCGTCAGCCCTGGATAATGTCGGCCCCCGCTATTTTGTTGATATCCGGTCGATACGACGACCTTCGGGGACCTTTTGGCGACGCCGCCGAATTCTGCGTCCACGCTGAGGTGGGACACGTCTCCCAAAACGTATATCTTCAGGCTCAGTCCCTAGGGCTTGGGACCTTGGCCTCCGGCGGTATCGACGGCGATAAGCTTAAGGCCGCCTTCGGCCTTCCCTCCGAGGAGTCCTTCCTCTATGCCATGCCTTTAGGAGAGCCCCTCTAAACCCCACGATGGGCTCCCCCTGTCATTCAGGGGACTTTACAGCTGGGGCTTCGTGTGATAGCCTATAGACTATCAGTCTAGACCAATGGTCTATAGGGGGGAACACGAAATGTCTATTTGGAAAAAAATGTATAACCTCTTTAGCCATAAACTGCTCACAGGCTAAGACCCAAGATTCGGCTTTTATGGGGGTGGTGCGCTTGCGAAGGGACGGTGTCAGAGACGTAAAGGGAGATATTCTAAACTCAGCCAAACAGCTCTTTTTGGATGAGGGATACGAAAGAGTCTCTGTGGACATGATCCTTCACGACGCCGGGGCGTCTAAAGGAAGTTTTTATCATTATTTTAACTCAAAAGAGGACTTGATCGATGTTCTGATCAAAAAAATGCTTGATCCAGTTTATTCTCGTATATCCGGTATTGTAAGCTCTTCTATGGATGCGGTCGCTAAGCTCAACGAATCGTTTTCCATAGCCTACCACTGGAGATCGGATAACGCTAAACTCCTCAACTTTCTTCTTTTGTCCTTCTGGAATGAGAGCAATTTAGTGCTTCGCAACAAAATGAGAAAGTGGTGTATGGAAAGGGACAGGGCTTTGTTGGTCCAGATCATCGACCAGGGGATTGACGAAGGGGTTTTTTCCGTCCAAGATTCAGAGGACGTTGCGGAGTTGATAGTCTATATGGGGGCTGGAGTCTGGGAGTCCGTAGCGGCGCTTTTTTGTTCCGAGGGGAATTTCTCCGATTTTTTATCGAGAGCGGAGAAAAAGGTGGCGTTGTTTGACAGGACTTTGGCCGCTATATTGGGACTTAATGAGGGGTCAGTCAAATCCTTCGATTTAGGGGGGATTGCCTCCGTTTTGACCGATAGAGGGATATATCCCTAGGAGGACTATTTTGTTGAGATCGTTGTCGTTGTTGTTGTCTATGTTTTTTTTGTCCTTTGGAGCGGCATTTGGCTCGGAGGTAACGTCTAACCTGGCTTTTCCGGTCTGTAAAATTCTGTTCGACAGCGCGTTTGCCGAGCTTGAGGCCTCTTTGGACATAGCCGTCCCCAGAGATGTAGTTTTGTCCAGAATAGAGAGATCGATGGTATCGAGGGATTTCTCCCTGTTTTCCCATTCGGAAGAGGGGTTGATCTTCAGCAAAAGAGACGGTCTCTTTCAGGGGACCAGATATTTGGCGGCCTTTCAGGTTGTCGATATACCAGAGGGCGTAAGGGTCGGAGTTACCCTGAGCGAGCCGGTTCAAATTATATTCTTCGATCCCGGAATATTGGGCCGTAAACGCAGGAGCGTCAGGTTTTTAAAGCCAGTCCTTAAAGAGATAGCAGAACTTGAATAAAAATAGGACCTTTTCAAATTTTTGAAGAGGTCCTATTTTTTTGTTTAGTGGGACTTGTTTGCATTCTCCCTTTGTGCTAGCTTTGTATTGATACATCCGCTGGGATGTTGGAGCGTCAGAGAGAGTCTATAGGGGACCATAAAACTGCAAAGGAGGGATTTTTGTGAAAATTAGTAAGCTGGGCATTGGTGCTGTAGTCTGTCTGATCATGGTGTTTGCCATAGGTGGAGCTGCCTTTCCAAGCGAAAAGGAGATCGAAAAGGTCAACGTAGTGGGTCACCAGTATCCCCCCTATCAGAACCCCGATCAATCGGGTTTTCAGAACTATCTAGCTAGGGAGGCCTTCTACGCCGCTGGCCTGGTAGCCGATATCGCTATACTTCCCCCCCTCCGCACGGTAGAGGATTTTTACGATTGCAAGTTTGCCGTGTGTGCTGACGGTGAGACTATCACCGATGAGGCTAAAAACAAAGAGCTTGACGTTCGGCGACAGGTATACTGGAACGTCCCTATTGGGCTGATGTACTATAAGCCCAATCTAACAGAGGCGGAGATAAAAGGCCTTGAATCCGTGACGAATTTCTCCCAGCTAGACCCCAGCATGGCCATACTGAGCTACGGAGGGTATGATCCATATACCGAGGGTGGATTCAAGGGAGCGGTGGAGGTCCGGTCATTCAGTCCGCAGCAGACCATGAGGATGGTCAAGGGTGGTCGGTATAAACTTGGGTTTGAGGTTCTAGGAGTCACACCATATCTCGTTGTGACGGAGGAAGATCCAGAGGACCTTAAAAACTGGGGGTTCGTCAACGTCTGGGTCTACGTTCCCCAGTATATGGCCTTCAAGGGCAAGGATCCCAAAGGAGCATACTACGAGGGTAAGTTCAACGAAGGTCTGAGTGCCATCAAGAAAAACGGAACCTACATGGAGATATACGAGAAGCTCTACGGAAGGAATAACGTCCCAAGGTCGGCCATACATGACCCACAGGGCGACATAAGGGAGGAAGACCTCTCTAAACTGGTTGACGACGACAAGTTTGACATGGATAAATTTTTGCGCCAAAAACGTGACGCGACGGGAACGATAGTGGAGTTTGTGGACTAAACGATCAGGTCAGGCGGAAAGTTTTCGCCTGACCTGATCTGTTATAATTTCTAGGCGGTTGGCTATAGTATGTTTTTTGAGTGCTCTTAGCACAAAGAGGTCTAAAATACGATGGTTTCATTTAGGAGGCGACGGGTTGGGGTGTCCACGTAAGGATTATCGCCCTCAGGTCCACTACTGTTCCGATAGGTTGATGGCCAAATTGAGGCTGATTCGCGATTTCAGGACTACGTTTATAGAGGCTCCCTCCGGTGCAGGCAAAACGACGGCCATACAGGATTTTTTCAATCGGCCGGATATGGATCTCGCTTCGGTCCGTTGGTTCGTCGCCAGTGAGGAGCCTGGCACTTTGGGCTGGACCAGGTTTTGCCGTGTATTGGGGGAGATAGACCCCTACGTTGGATCTCGCCTCTTACACCTTGGGTTTCCCGTGGAGGACAACCAGGGAGAGATAGCCCAAGCCCTTTTAGATCTGGTTTGCGAAGATGAAACCTACCTTGTCTGCGATAACTTCCAGTTTATCCATAAAAGCCTTCCCCTGTCGGTATGGAGGGCTCTAGTCGATCACGGTGGGGATGGCCTTAGGATGGTTATCATCACCCAACAGCTCTCCTCTAGGGGGATGGCGATTTTGGGCAACGCCAATGTCCTCAGGGTTGAGAACGAGGATCTGTGTCTCACGGAGGATGAGATAGGATGTTATTACGGTCTGGCTGGGGTGGACCTGGACTTGGATCAGAGGCGCCGCCTTTACCGCTATTCGGAGGGATGGATTGCCGCGCTGTACCTCCAACTGGTGGGCTATGCCCGAACCGGATCTCTTGAGGGCAGATCGAGCATTCACGAGCTTGTAAACGAGCTGTTTTGGAAGGGGCTTTCCTCAGAGGATCGTCAGGTCCTGTTCCGTTTGTCCCCTTTCGACAGCTTTACCGTCCCACAGCTGTCCTTCCTTCTCGGTCTTGACCGGGCTCCTGATAGCTTAGTAGAGAGGCTGAGGGGGTGGCTCTTCGTTCGCTACGACATCGAAAGCCGTAGGTACTTTCTACATGCAATACTTCTGGACTTCGTTCGCTCCGCCATCCGGGATGAGCCGGAGCCCTTTCAGAGGGGGGTCCTGGCCGCCGCCGGGGGATGGTGTGCCTCTCAGGGAGATAAGACCCAGGCCCTGTTTTTTCTCTATCGCATACGTGATTATCGAGGGATTCTCTCGCTGGATCTTCACTGTTCCGACATGACCAGGGCCACCCTGGACTCGGGGCGAGAATATATGTTGAAATTTCTTCAGGATACGGTAGGTAACTCCACCGTCGAGATGCGATGCGACTACGCGTTCAACTTTATCTCCATGGCTTTTGAGGCCTTTAACCTGGGGGACGTGGAGCTGTATGTCGGTCTTTGTCGGGAGATGGAGACAGTCCTGGACGGCTGCGACATGGACGAGGAAAGCCGTAGATCCCTCAGGGGCGAGCTCTACCTAACGAGGTCGTTCGGTTTTTATAACGATATAGAGGCCATGGGAAAGGATCACAGCCGTGCCTACGAGCTTTTAGGGCCTAACAGCAGGCTTTTCAAACCCGACACTCCATGGACCTTTGGGTGGCCGTCGGTATTGGGCATGTTCCACAGCGAAGCTGGAGAACTAAACAGAGAGCTGTCCGACATGGATCGGTGGCTCCCTCTGTATAATTCCCTTACCTCCGGAAACGGCAGTGGGGCTGAGTTGATATTCAGGGCGGAGGCTCTGCTGAATCGAGGGGATGAAGGCGAGGCTGAGCCATTGGCCCTTCGAGCGTTGGAGATAACTAAACGACTGAACCAAGACAGCCTCTATATCTGTACCGCTTTTTTGTTGCAGAGGATCGCCCTGCTTAGAGGGGACGGGCCGGTCTTCACGGATAGTCGTGCGATGAGAGATCGTTGTGCTCGTATGTCATCCTACGCCCTGTCCAACCGTATAACCGAGGTGGCGACGGGCTTTATCTCCTGCCTTCTGGGCGACCCAGATGGAGTTCCCGCCAGGGTGTGTCCCGATGACTTTCTTAAAGGGGCATCCCCTGCGGTTCCCTTTTCCTGCATAGTGTACGGTCGTCTAGCTCTTCTGACCGGAAGGGAGAGGGATCTAATCCTGAAATCCGAGGAGCTGCTGTTCCCGGCGCGGAGATATCGAAACCTGTCGGTGGAGATCTACATGGGGATCTATCTTTCGGTGGCCTATTATCGCCTTGGCAGAGAATCCGACGGAGCTGAGGCCCTTGGCAGAGCTCTTGACATGGCCATGCCGGATGGGCTCATGCTGCCCTTTGCCGAGAACGCCGATCTCCTTGGACATGCCCTCGACGCCGTTCTCGAGGAGAGTTGGGGCTCCGAGAGGAATAAAGTCTCCTCCCTCGTAAAGCGTTATTCCCTGGGCAAGGAGAGGGTTCTACAAAGCCTCTCAGGCAGAGAAGCCGCAGAGGGACTGACCTTCAGGGAAAATGACGTGGCCCTTCTGGTGAGCGAGGGGTTGAGCAACCGGGAAATAGCGGACAGGCTCTTTCTCTCCGAGAACACGGTAAAATTTTATCTTAAATCCATATTTCAAAAACTTGGTGTCAGCTCTCGTAGGGATGTAAAGAAGATCCTGTTGCTCCGCTAAAGCCACAAAGACTACCCGAAAAGGGTGTACCGAAAACCGAGGACGTCCCTTATCCTGATATAAGGATAAGGGACGTCCTTTTTTTATTGGGACGTAAGTGACTGTGGAGAGGAGTTTGTCTAAATATGAAAAGATACCTGAGAAAAATCCTGGCCGGTCTGGCCTTCGCCGTAATGATGGGAGCTGGGGCGTCAGGGGCAGAGCCGGCCTTCATCTTCAAGGTAAGCGATGACGGTCCTGCCCTCTCGGTTACTTTCGACGGCGAGACCTTCTACGTCAGGAGCGAGGACGAAGTGATAAGCGAGATCCAGTGCGAGATATTCGAGGAGGCGGTGAAGAACGATCCTTCTTTATGTGTTTCCTCGGTCGACGCTAACTTCGATGGTTTCAACGATCTTATGATAACAGAGACCCTGTACGTCCCCAACCCGTGTTGCTTGTTCTATCTGTGGAATCCTGAGACCGGAAAACTGGAAAGGGACGAGAGTTTGGAGGAGATCATCGGCCCCAGGTTCGACTCGGAGGCAAAAAGGATAATCGGTTTTTCCCATGGAAGCGCCACCGATAATCAGGAGACCGAGTATCGATGGATCGATGGACGACCAACCTTGACCTGGAGAAAGACCCAGGTTTACGACGAGGATAGTAACCTGTTTGTCATCACCGAGGAAGTTCGAGATGAGGAGGGGGCCATGGAGGTCAGCTCCGAGATCTCCCTTACCGAGGGGCAGATGGAACGCTTTCTGGAGGGCGAGCCGTTTTTTGACAGGGAGACGATCGACAAGATCTCCGAGGCCGCAAGAGGGCTCTTGGGGTCTCCCCTATCGGGCGACGGCGAGTTTCACGGTCGAGCCATAACGGACGATAAGCCGGTCTCCGCGTGGCTCTTCGAGCTGGATAGCGGGGAGATCGCCTGTTTCGAGGTCGCTGACGACCTTTCAGGACTATACCTAAACAAGGGAGGAGACGACGGTGTCTTCAGGATCGATTTTGGAGATGGCGTCTCCTTGGGGCAAAGGGTTTACTGACTTAAAAAAGAGGAGGAGGTATTGAAAGTGGGATTTATCAAGTCGGTGACCGCTCTCAACGACTGGCGTCTGTTCGTGGAGATGGAGACTGGAAGCGTTATGGTTGTCGATCTCTCCCATAAGCTTGAGACCGCGAGATTTTGCGACCTAAGGGACCTGGAGCTTTTTCGGTCGGTCACCACCGATCGCGAAACTATCTCGTGGAAAGACGGCAGGGTTCGGCTGACGGCGCGTGAACTTATGGACGTCGTTTTCGTGGACAAAAAACAAAGAGATGAATGACGATAAAAAAGGAGGATCCGTAGAATGTTTGGAGTCAACGATGTGGTCAAGAGGGTAAGCGTCTGTCTTTTTACCGTGTTGGCATTGCTGTGCGTCTCACACGAGGCCTCCGCTGCCAAGATCACCCTGGTCAACAAGACATCCGTCAAGGTCTCGGTGGCACTGATGTGGTGGGCAGACGGATCTGATAATAAAGGTGGTACCAAGGGATGGTATGGCGTGGATCCTGGAAAATCAAGGACGATCCTGTGGAACGGCATCGACGGTGCTGCCATCCAGGTCGGCTCTATGGGCTATTACGCTAAGGGCAATGGACTCGTCTGGAGAGGAAATCCAGGAGAGCTCCAAGGATGGATACATCCCAAAAAGGCGTTTGAGACTGTGACCTCGGATCAGGCTATATCGGGAGGGCAGTTGGTCGATTTTCGTATGTTCAACGTCGAAATTGGCGAAGATGGATCATCCGCTGTGGGCAAGATTATCTTAAGGCCTTAAGCGTTTAGCCTTGAAGGTGTGATTAAAAACAAGGAGGACGATAAAATGAAAAAAATGCATAATTTTTTTGTCGTGTCGTTGCTTGTCGTGTTGGGCCTTTTCTTCTCTCTGTCCAAGGCCGAGGCTGTAAAGGTAACTTTGGATAACTACAGGGATCAAAAAGTTTCGGCTGCCCTTATTTATTACGACGTAAACCAGGGATCCTGGTGTTGTCAAGGCTGGTGGACTATCGATCCTATGGGAGA
>JAQUTB010000022.1 GCA_028709985.1 Dethiosulfovibrio sp. | reverse complement strand
CTTGGTGTCCATATAATGGGTCCTGAGGCTGCCACGATGATCTCTGAGGCTGCTCTGGCTGTGGCAAAGGATCTTACCGTAAAGGACGTGGCCTACACGGTCCACCCTCATCCCACCTTGAGCGAGTGCTTCAAGGACGCCCTCTTCAGAATTCTGGAGGAAACCTCTCATATTTGATGTCGTTTCGTCCGATAAAGTAATAGGACAAATCCCCCTAAGAGGAGGTGAGGCACATGGATATGGGCATGGTTCAGAGCGTCAGTGGCATGAAACAGGCCGAGACCGCTACGAAGGTCGGATTTGCTGTCCAGAAGAAGGCCATGGATCTGGCAGAGATGCAGGGTCAGATGGTCCAGGAGATGATGGCCTCTATGGGGATCGGTCGTAACCTGGATATCCAGGCTTAGTATCGATTCCGGTCCAAGCGGGAAGGGCGACCAATGTCGCCCTTCCCGCTTTTTTAGAGGTCCTTTATCGACGGCACTCCGCAGAGGGTGCCAGCCTCCCTGACCGCTCGAAGCACCGCCTTTTCCATGGCCCTCGCGGCCATGGCCCCTAACGCGCTGGTGTCGGCCTTAACCTTTCCCGACGCCGCTGCGAAGATCGTGTCGCCGTCGAACATGGTGTGGGCCGGTCTCATGGTCCTGGCATAGCCGTTTTGGGCCATGGAGGCCAGCTTTGTGCATTGGGCCTTGGTTAGGTCTGCGTTGGTTAGGATCGCCCCTATGGTGGTGTTGCCGGAGAAAAGGTCCTTGTTCTCCCCTGCGGATCGTATCAGGATCTCCTCCGTGTTTCCAAACCCCTGATCGGTCCTGCATGCCGCGACCACAGAGCCGTCGGAGGGGTCTATGATGTCCCCAAGGCAGTTCACCGCCACTATGGCCCCAACCTTGATGTCTCCCTCCTGGTAGGCCCAGGTCCCAAGCCCTCCCTTTATTGCCCTGTCCATCCCCATTATCTTTCCAACCGTGGCTCCAGTGCCTGCTCCTATGGATCCCACCGGTTGCTCCTCGGAAGTCGCGTTTAGGCAGGCCCTGTAGCCCATGTCCCTGTCGGGCCTGACCCTCCAGTCCCCTACGGTGAGGTCGAACAGAACCGCTCCACACACGATAGGAACGCTTGTCACCTGGACGTCGAAGCCTATGCCTTTTTTCTCCAGGTATTCCATCACTCCAGAGGAGGCGTCCAGGCCAAAGGCGCTTCCTCCTGCCAGGACAATGGCGTGAACTTGCTCTACCAGGTTGACCGGATCGAGAAGGTCGGTCTCCCTTGTGCCAGGGGCCCCCCCTCGAACGTCCACTCCGGTAACCGCCCCATCCGGTGACAGTATGACCGTCACGCCCGTCGCTGCCTCCGTGTCCTGATGATGCCCTATGGAAAAGCCCTCAATTTGATGGATCCCGATCTCTCTCATGTCACGCCTCCTCCATACGAAAAAGAGGTCGAGGAATATCCTCGACCTCTGTATCTCAATGGCAGTCCCTAGGGGATTCGAACCCCTGTTACCGGGCTGAGAACCCGGTGTCCTAGGCCTCTGGACGAAGGGACCACTCCTCAACGAAAGCTATTTTATACTAAGGATTGTATCTTGGCAAGTACCTATTTGCCGACGTTGAAAGTCAGAGTTGCCACCATGATCAGCTCGTCGCTGACGGATGGGTCCTCGTAGGGGGCCTTGTAGGTGACCTTGGCGAACCAGTAACCCTCTTTAAGGGGAACTATCTCTATGATTCCCTTGAGGTCGGCCCTGCCGGAGAAGGCCTTGTGCTCCTTGTTCTCGGCGAAACCGGCGAAGGTAGCGCTGACCTCGGCCATCTTAAGGGGCTTGCCGTCCACTAGGACCTGTACCGGGAGGGTCTCTCCGACTTTAACCTTGGCGGGGTTCTTGAGGGGAACTATCTCAAGCCTCTGTCCTACTGGCTTAGTGACGAACTCGTCGCTGTCCGACCCGTCCACGTTGAGAACGGTCTTAGCGTACATGATGGCCAGCTCGGAGTAGGTCGCCTCGGGCATCTCCTTCTTGTTCTTCTGTGCCCATCCATCCGGGCCTTTGGACCAGAAGGTGGGCTTGTAGTTGCCGCCAACTATGTAGCTTCCCTTGCCCAAATCTTTGGCCACCTGATAGGCATAGTTCTCGCCTGTCTGGGTCATGTCAATTTTGCCTTCCGGGGTAAGCAGGAAAAGCCCCTCAAAGAGGTGAGTCCTCTCCGCAGGGATTACCTCTGGGTTGGGAAAATCGTGGCCGTAGCCTATCTCTGCCTTGACGATTCCGTTCTCGGGGCCGTTAGCGTTGACCCAGAAGTCGTGGGCCTGAGCCTTCGGTACCGCTATAAGGGCACACATAGCCAGTGCTGCGAGTACAGAAGCTACCTTACTACCTTTGTTGCGAACCATTTTGTTGCCTCCCTCGTTACGATGATTTTGAAGTTCGTTTGTGTACGATCTTCTGTTCGGAGATACTAACTTAGTATTGTCGAGCTGTCAAGGCTATGGCTCGGTCATCAAAATAGTTCCCAAACAAACAATAGGAGGGGCCCTTTTAAGGGCCCCTCCTATTAACTCATCTGTCTACAGGTATCCAGCTGTGGCCAGAAGCTCTTTGGCCTTTGCCATGTGCTTGCCGGGAAGCTTGACCACCGGGCCGGTGCAGCCCATGGACGACTCGGCGTAGATGTTGTTCTTCCAAAGTTCCCTCACAGCGTCCTCTATGGAGAGGACGTCCACACCGTGGATCTCCTCGTCGGTGGGCTCCGCTGGAGGAGCTGTAACCTCCTGGGAGCACTCGGGCTTGGGAAGGACCCCCTGGATTATATCGTCCAGGCCAGCTTTTTTGGCTGAGGCTATCTCGGACGCTACCACCTGAGGAAGGCAGCCCTTGGCCACCGATGCGGTGTAGGCAACGGCGTTGGCCACAACGGGAGCTCCAGAGGCTCTGGATATGATGGAGATAACCTTGTCCCATCCCTCACCGGTGGAGGGTCCGTAGCCCCATCCGAGGGCCTCGTAGGATCCCCCTGTGTTGAAGGAGGAGAACATCTTCATCAGGACGTTGCCCGTGAGGGTGTCGCATACGCATACGTCCACAGCGCCGGCAAGGATGTCGTTGCCCCTGAGGACCGACCCGCCGTCGGCCCTCAGGCTTTCGCCGAAGGATATATCGTAGCCTTTACCCTTCAGTTTGGAGAGTGCCTTGAATACCAGCTGTGCTCCCTCTACGTTAAGAATGCCGACCGTTGGGTTGGCTTTGCCCATGGCCTTGGCCACGGCAATTCCGTAGATGGTGTTTCTGATCATGGCCTCGACCCTGTTTATGGCGGAGGTTCCGGTGGAGGAGGCCACTATCATATCCTTGCCCTTAGCCGGGGTTAGGACCCTGCCTATGGTGGTTACTCCCATAGGGAAGGGGTAGTGGAGTGCTACCGCTCCCGAGATGGTTCCGTCGGCCAGGGCTGTCTCCATGGCCTTGGCTATATCGGCGTCGCAGGGGTCGGTCTCGATCCACTGAAGGTCATCGTATCCCTCGACTTTGGGCCCTATCATGACGACCTGGACACCCTGGTTCTGCTGCTGTGCCAGTCTGCCGCTTCTGGCAAGCTCCTCCGGTCCGTGCTCGCTGCCGGAGGCCATCAGTCCCACCTTTACCCTAGGTCCGCCTGTTTTCGCCGCATCCACTATCTCGGCCAGGGCATCCCCTATGAGTTTCTTGACGTCAGACATCGGTATACCTCCGTTATTTCGTCAAGGAGGCGGAGATCTCGGAGAGGGCCTCCATGAGAATGGTCTTCACGTCGTCCTTGCTGACTGTGGCCTGTGCTGGTGCAGCAGGCTCGAGGAGGAAGGACGCTCCGTCAGCCAGGTTGGTCAGGCGCGCCAGGAAGAGGCTTCCCTTTCCTATGATCATGGCTCTCTTGATTTTTCCCTCTTTGATCCAGTCGCAGGCTGGGCCTATGAATGGCACTCCCGCAGGGATATGTCCCTGGGTGTGGGCGAAGCCCGGAAGGCCCTTCTCCTTGACGAAGTTGAGCATGTCCGCCTTCTCTATGGCCTTCTTCATGACGGCGAGAGCTGCGATCATCTTTATGTTGGCCAGAGGCACGTCTCCGGCTCCCGCAGGGAGGGTTATCTCCGGGATGTGAAGCTCAGGGCCGAATTTGTCCACGTCCGCCAGGGAGAGGCCAACCTTCTGAAGCGGGTCAAGGGTCAGTGCCTGAGTGACGGCCTGAGGGGATGCGCCTGCTCCGACGGTGTGCTTGCCTATGGCGTCAAGCCTCATCTCGGGGGTCTTCCCGTCGCTGGGGGTGATCAGCACGGCGAAACTGCCCATGCAGTCCTCAAGGGCGGGCATGTCCTTCTTTACGTGGTCTTTGCTGTTCATGTAGAGCTTGGGGACAGCTCCTCCAGCTATGACCACCACGTTGGACCTGGTCCCGGCAGCCACCTGGGAGGCGCCGGCTATCATGGCGTTGACCGGCCCGGCGCAGAACCCTCTGACGTCGCATCCGCTGGCGTTGACGCATCCTACGACCTCGGCGATGGCCTTGGCGAAGTTGCCGCCGCCCCTTTGGGACATGTCTCCGGCTGCTTCCTCGGAGCACTCTATGACGAAGTCGACCTCTTCCGGCTTAAGACCGGTGTTGTTCAGGATGTGCATCATGGAGAGCACCGCGCTGGCCTTGTTGGCGAGGTTCTCCAGCAGGGTATGGGCGCCCAGGTTAACGTCGGTCTCGTGGCCCCTTCTGACGCATCCAACCATCTTGCCACCGAAGTAGAAGGGGAGCCCGCCGTGCTTCTCGTCGCACTCCTTCTCTATCTCTGCCAGGTCTTTGCCTGCCTCGAGCTTGCCAAGCATGGACTCGGTGACCAGCTTGTGGGAGGAGAGCTTTTCACGGACGGAGGCGGAGAATCCCTTCTCGAGCCACACCAGGTCGAATACGTCGCATATATCGATCAGGCCCAGGAACTCGTCCTCCGGGGTGATCTCGCCGTATTTGCCGAACCTGTTGGCTCCGGCTATGCGGTTGCTGTACATCGGGGTTGCCTGACTCTCAAGCTGATCCAGCTCCATGGCCCCTATGTAGGTCATGTTGGGTGCGTAGCTCTTGGCCTCCTCGTAGGTCTGGACGTGCTCGGGAAGCTTCTTGAGAAATTCGGTCTCACCTAGCGATACGTGCTCGCAGTGGGGGGTGTTGCCGTAGTGGAGACCCAGCTCAGGGGTATGTTGAAGACAGTAGGAATAACCTTTAATGGCGACTCTTGACATGACAGAAAACGACCTCCTCGAAATGTCTTTTGAATCTCACGACAAGAGGGGCCAGGTTTTACCCCACCCCTCTCGCTTATAACTCCAATTATAGTATATATCCTGGAAAAATGGTGATTGATACCATAACTTTTGCCCTCTCACGGAGGGTTTTAGTGATTTAGCCTCAGGTGGCGCAGGCGTGGGCGGTGGGAAGCTTGAAAGCCTTCCAGCCCTTCTCTATGCCGCCCTCCAGGTACTCGGCGTCGAATCCCTTGCCCTTGAGGGTCTCCACTACCGCTGGAGCTGCCTCGCCGTCTTTGCAGATCACGAGGATCTTCTCGTCTGTGGGCAGATCGTCGGTGCAGTCCGCCACGTCCTCGGCGGGGATGTTGAAAGAGTCCTTCACGTGGGCCTCAGCGAAGTCCTCCGGGCTCTGTACGTCGAGGAGAAAGGTCCCCTCGCCCTTCATCATCTTGCAGAAATCCTTAGTGTTTACTCCTGCCATGTCAAAAACCTCCCAGATAATATTCAGAAGATACATATTCCCTTCTGTTCAAGACATAGCTAGATTCTACACCAAAACGGAATAAAGATCACCCCGTAGCTAGAGTTTTCCCTCCGCTTCCTCGAGGAGAAGCCCTTTATAGAGGCAATAGCAGGCCAGGACCATTATTATCGAGAAAGGAGGGGCCGCAGCCAACGATATGGTCTGGAGGTTCTGAAGTCCTCCTGTGGCCAGAAGCACCACCGCCAATATCGCCATGAGGGCTCCCCACACGGCCATCTTGTTCTTGGGCGGGTTAAGGTCGCCGTGGGTCGAGTACATGGACAGGACGAAGGTCCCGGAGTTGGCCGAGGTGACGAAGAAGGTGGTTATGAGCAGCACCATCAACACCGACATGGCGGTTCCCATGGCGTAGTTGGAGTACATCTCGAATACCCCTGTCGACATATCCGCCAGAATCTTTTGGGATATGGCGATACCCTTGTTGATCTCCAGGTTCAGAGCGGACGTCCCGAAGATGGCAAACCAGGTGAAGCTTCCCAACGCCGGAACTATAAGGACTCCTGCCACGAACTCCCTGATGGTCCTGCCTCTGGAGATACGGGCCACGAAGGATCCAACGAAAGGAGCCCAGGCTATCCACCATGCCCAGTAGTAGAGCGACCAGCTGGCCAGGAAGGATTTATACTCCCCACCGTAGGGGGCCATGGTGAAGCTCTGGGATACCACGTTGGAGAGGTAGTCCCCTACGCCGGTCATGAGTGCCTCCACTATGGGCAGGGTCGGACCGACCAAGAAGAGCCCAAGCATCAGTATTCCGCAGATGAGAAGGTTGAAGTCGGCTACCTTTTTGATTCCCTTCTCTATCCCAAGCACAGCCGAGCCTGTGTAGAGAACCGCCAGGACCGCTATTATGGTGATCTGCACGAACAGGGTCTTGGGAACCCCGAAGACGTAGCTCAGGCCGCTGTTCAGCTGTAGCGTGCCCAGTCCCAAAGATGTGGTTATCCCTGCCAAGGTGGCGAATATTGCCAGTATGTCCACGATTTTGCCGAATGGGCCGTTTATGCCTTTCTCACCTACAAGGGGGAGAAACACGCTGCTGATAAGTCCAGGGGAGTTCTTGCGGAACTGGAAGAAGGCCAGTGCCAGGGCTATTACCGAGTATCCGGCCCATGGGTGGAGTCCCCAGTGGAAGAAGGATATCCTCATGGCGTCCCTTGCCGCCTGGATCGACCCTGGTTCCGCACCGAAGGGGGTCGAGCCGAAGTGATAGATGGGCTCTGCCGCTCCGTAGAACACGAGTCCGACCCCCATGCCAGCGGAGAAAAGCATGGCGAACCAGGATACGGTATTGAACTCTGGTTTGGAGTCGTTGGGGCCAAGTTTAACCTTGCCGAAGCGGCTGGAGGCTATAAACAGGCAGAATATGACGAATATGTTCATCGACAGCAGATAACCCCATCCAAATTTGTCGGTGAGGACGTTGAACATGGATCCGGCGAAGGCACCGAAGCTCTCTGGAGCCACCAGCCCCCAGAGGACCACGGCCAAGGTTATGCCCATGGATATTATGAATACCGAATTACTTTTATTTGAGCTCATTCTCTCCAATCCTCCTGTGTTGGGATTTGTAACCTAAAAAAAGGGAGGGGCGTACGCCCCTCCCTGAGACCTCTAGATCTTCGTCGGGAAGACCGTGGGCTCGTCCACCTCGGTGGCCAGAGAGTTAAGGGCGACCTCTACACGGTGTTTCCTCAATGCCCAGTCGTCCTCTGGGCTCATATCAGGGTCTCCCAGAGGGTAGGGGACCGAGACGGTCTGAACCATCCTGTTGGACCCTACTGTCTTGGCGACGTCTATGAGGTTACACATAACCACCACGGGGAATCCAGCTCTCTCTATCTCTTTTCCCATCGTTGCACCGCAACGAGTGCAGGTTCCTCAGGTGGAGGTTAAAACCACTGCGTCTACCCCTGCCTCTTTCAGGTCCGCGGCTATCTCCCTGCCGAACTTGGCGGCGTAGGCCTGGGTGGTCCCGGTTCCTACCGTGACGTAGAAGTAGTCGTGAAGCTTGCCGAACTTGCCCTCTTTCTCCCAGAACCTCATGGCGTCCACCGGTATCCCTCTGTCGGGAACGGCGCACATGGCCGCTGGGTCGAAGCCGGCGTGGATCGTCTTGAACACCCCCTGTGGGAGCTTGTCCAGCTTGGATATGTCGTACTTGCCCCACTTGGTGGCGGAGGCGGACTGGATCCTGTCCGGGTTCTCCACCGGAACCACTCCGCTGGAGGATACCAGGGCTATCTTCATCTTGCTCAGATCCTTGACCGCCGGAGCGGGAGGGATCTTGTCCATCTTGGGTATGACCAGCTCGGAGAGGAACTTCTCGCCATTGAGCTTTTTCACCAGCATGTCGATGACCCGGTCGGCGGCCATGGTTCCCTCGGGATGGGGGATCTCGAAGCGGACGCCTCTTGGGAAGTAACCTTCCTCTGCGGCTGGCTTCAGATCCTCGCCTTTGACTATCTTCTGGGCGAAGGCCGCCATCTTCTCCATGTCGTCTTTCATGAAGGTGGCTTTTCTGCCGCCCTGGAAGACGTAGGCCTCGGTCTTGAACTGCTCGACTCCCGGGTTCTCCTCGTTCATGGAGGTGATAACCGGCACGTCAAACCGCTCTTTCACCGCTTTGCAGACAAGTCCGCAGCCCACACCGTAACGACCTGCCATGAAGGCAGGGCCTGCGAAGAACAGGTCAAACTCCTGCTTTTCCAGCCAGCCCAGGATCTCCTCCAGTGCGACATCGGTGTGGTTGGTGACGTAGTTGTCGCCGCAGACTATGGTGTGGGTGACCTCCACGTCGGGCATCATCTGGTTGAGCATATTGGAGCAGCCCACCAGCTCGGAGTGGAATATCGGCTTAGAGTCGGCCGCTTCCTCTCCTCCTACCTGTCCGAAGAACTGGTTGATGTAGTGAATCGCTTTTTTAGTCATGTCTTTCACCCCTAAAAGTCAGCACAGGTCTTCTTAGAGAAGCCGCTGATGTGGTTGCAACAGAACATGCCGTTGTTCTCCATTGTGACCGATCCGTCCTCGTGGATAGATCCTTCCCAACCGCCGGAGTTCCCGTCTCTCGCCAGGGCCTCAAGCTCTCCTATGACCTCCATTGGCTCCAGTTCGTAGAGCTGGGAGACGTTGCCTGTGGATACCAAGGCGTCGGTCATGGGGTTCATGGAGACCAGGGGCTGGGAGCCTCCGTCCCGTCCTGTGGCCTCGTCGGAGATGCCCACGGTCTTGATGCCGATCTTCTCGAGCTCCACAAGAGCGGCGGTGTAGTCCACGTCGGGGTTACCGTAGCCTTCCTCTGCGACCACCGCACCTACGGCGCCCAGGTTTGAGGCCATCAGGGCGAGCATCTTGGCGCAGCGGTCCTTCTCGTTCATCTTGACGTTGAGGGTCGACATGATAACGCCCAGGAAGTTTATGGTCTTGCCGTGCTGCTCCATGAGCTTTTTGACCATGGGGTTTACGGCGAACTCGTAGGTGGATATCTTGGAGGACGTGGGCATGAAGCTACCGGATACCATGCAACCGTCCAGAAGCTCGTTGGGATGCATGAACGTCGGGAGCATGTGGTTGCCGTCCCATCCGTAGATAAGGGTGTTGTAGCCCATGGTCTCCATCTGGGTCTGAGGCTGAAGGACGTAGACCACCCCTGGAAGGGCGTTGACCTCGGCGGATCTTTCGGTGACGGGGGGAAGGTCGAATACCTCCATGTCCTCGGGCTCAAGGTCCTTTACGCACTGGCCTATGTACTCCGCTAGCTTCATACCGCCCCAGCGAAGGGCCTTGTTCTTCTTCTGCTGCTCAAACCTCTCGAAATCCTCGTTGGTGTCGGCGACGAAGACTAAATTGACCATGTCCCCGAAGATGGTGTTGTCCTGGTATTTGCCCGCCATGTCGATGACCCCGTCCTGGAAGCCGCCCATGTGCTCACCTACGACGATAAGGCTGCATCCCTTGAGGGCGTGGGTCCTGCCGTCTCCGGCCTGGGCCATTGGGGAGGTCACTCCAGGGAAGATTCCGGTGCTTTTGCCCGAGACCTTGCATCTCATCTCGATGGCCTCTTTTACCGGGCAGAGCCTGACTTTATCCCCCGGGCGGACTATCCTGAGGTCCGCGGTGATTATCCCCGGCTCCTCCTCCTTGACGTAGTTGAGGAGCTCCTCCTTGTTTACGGTCAAAACGCCGTTGGAGTAGGACAGGGTATCTCCGAAGACGATATCCTTGACGTGAAAGTTACCCATTTCAAGTCTCATAGATATAATTCCCCTTTTCTTCCTCTAAAGGGCGTATTTGCCGTGTTCCGCCCGGATTTTGCTGACGGCCTGGCATATAGCCTCGACCTCAAGCACCATCTCCATCATGCCGATCTGATCCTCGAAGAGCTGGGGATCAGCTTCCTCTTTGATGTCTTTTTCAAGTACGTGATAAACTGAGAGTCCAGCCTGGACTCCTGCTAATGGCCCTGCGTAGGTGGGATCTCCTGCGGTCACCGTCTCGGCGTATATCTCCGCCCCTTCAGGGTCGGAGCTTCCGAGTATGACCACCAGGTTCTCAGCGCCGAACTTATCGATGCTGTCTTTGATCCTCTGCTGGTTCTGCAGGTCCATGGCTCCTGCGGCGGTTCAGACGAAGCACTCGGTTGCGGCGAAGACTACCTCGGCCCCAGAGTTTTTGAGGGCCTCCTCCATTGCCGGTGCCGGAACTCCGTCTCTTTCGCCAAGGAGCAGGACTTTCTTGCCCGCTAACTTGCCCACGGCGATTCCTCCTTACGGATAGTTATGATGGTAACAAATCTGTGATCGCTATGGTTATAATTATGGGGGAATCTTCAAGGTATATCTATTGGGGCATCCGTGATCTTGGAGTAGTAAAAAACGTGACCCCCCGGTAACGCAATATGCGTCCGGGGGGTCTTTTATGGGTTTTTCTAAAAATACACTTTTGAGTCCCCTCGGAGAGGTCGTTCCGTCCGCGCCCTGTCTCGCCCGATCGTATTTTCGACCGGCCTGTTTCGTACGAACCGCCTCGGAGGGCACGTCCTGTGCCCCCTCGGCTTGGGGCGACGTCCTGTCGCCCCATTCGTACTACACTACGGCAGGTCGAAAATACGGGCTCGAAGGGGCTTTGACGGAACGACCTCTCCGAGGGAGTTCGAGCGTAAGTTTTTAGAGTTTCACTTATGTGAGATCCACCAGGCCCTCTCTGATCGCCAGCCTGGTCAGCTCCGCTATGGATCCGCACTCCATCTTCTCCATTATCTTTCTCCTGTGGGTATCCACGGTGTTTTTGCTGATGTGGAGGTCCGAGGCTATTATCCTGGAGCTCTCGCCCTTGACCAGCATGGCCAGAACCTCTCTCTCCCTGTCGGAGAGCCTCGATACCGGGGAAGGTATAGCCACGTCCAGGAGCCTTAGGTAGTCCTTGACCAGTATGGAGGCTATCTTGGGGGTCAGATAGGTGTCTCCTTCCGAGACTGTCCTTATGGCGTGGATGAACTCGGCGGAGCTTCCCTCCTTGAGGGCGTAGCCGGTGGCCCCAGCCTTGAGTATCTCGGCCAAAAAACGCTTGTCGGCGTGCATCGACAGGACCAGAATCTTGACGTCTTCCATGGTGGATATTATCCTCCTGGTGGCCTCGACACCGTTCATCTCCGGCATGGTCAGGTCCATGATCACCACGTCAGGGTGGTGTTTCAGGGCCATCTCCAGCGCCTCCCTACCGTTTCTGGCGAGGCCCACTATCTCAAGGTCCTCCTCCTTGGACAGTATGTCCCTCAGTCCCTCCAGGAATAGCTCGTGGTCGTCAGCTATGACCAGCCTGATCATGACGGGTTAGCCCCTTCCTCGAGAGGTATTTTAAGGGGGGCGGTCATAGCTATGGTCGCCCCTTTGTCGGGCTCGGATATAACCTGTATCGACCCCCCTATGGGGTGGAGCCTCTCCCTTATGCTGAATAGGCCAAATCCCTTCAGTCGCCCCCATTTCAGCGTGAAGGGGCTTGGAAAACCTATCCCGTTGTCCTCAACCACGACCTGGATCTTGCTAGGGCCCCTGTGGACTCTTATTGAGACGTGGGTGGCGTGGGAGTGTTTTATGACGTTTATCAGAAGCTCTCTGGTCATCTGGTAGAGGAGGACGCATATCTGGTCGTCGGCCTGGTGGACCAGGTTTCCTCCCTGAAAGTCGTAATCTATCCCCTTAGGGGAGAGGAGGTGCTCCGCCAAGGACTCCAGTGCTGGGTTA
>JAQUTB010000342.1 GCA_028709985.1 Dethiosulfovibrio sp. | reverse complement strand
ACTATCCAGTGGCTGGAGGAGCGGGGCAAGGGCAACAGGGCCATAAACTACAAGCTCCGTGACTGGGTCTTCTCAAGACAGAGGTACTGGGGCGAGCCCATCCCCTTGGTCCACTGCGAGAAGTGCGGTATAGTGCCGGTGCCGGAGGACCAGCTTCCTCTCCTGCTGCCCCAGGTGGAGAGCTACGTTCCCACAGGAACCGGAGAGTCCCCTCTGGCTGCCATAGAGTCGTGGGTCAACACCACCTGTCCCTGCTGCGGCGGTAAGAGCAAGAGGGAGACCAATACCATGCCCCAGTGGGCTGGGTCCTGCTGGTATTACCTCCGGTATCTGGATCCCAAAAACGACAGGGAGTTTGTCGGACAGGACAAGGTGGACTACTGGATGCCCGTGGACCTCTACGTGGGAGGTGCGGAGCACGCAGTTCTCCATCTGCTCTACGCCCGGTTCTGGCATAAGGTACTTTTCGATATCGGAGTGGTGAACACCGACGAGCCCTTCCAGAGGCTGGTCAACCAGGGGATGATAACCTCCTACGCCTATCAGAGGAAGGACAAGTCCCTGGTGGCCATGGATCAGGTCACAGAGGTCGGTCCCGATTCTTTCGTCGAGACGGCAACAGGGGAGCCCCTCGAGAGGGTCGTGGCGAAGATGTCCAAGTCCCTTAAAAACGTCATAAACCCCGACGACATAATAAAGAACTACGGCGCCGATTCTATGAGGATGTACGAGATGTTCATGGGGCCCCTCCAGATGTCCAAGCCTTGGTCCACCCAGGGGCTTATCGGAGTTCACCGATTCCTGGAGAGGCTGTGGCGTCTGATGGACAGGCCTATGGTGGACGACGTTCCCCCTGTTGAGCTGGCCCGGAGTCTCCACAAGACCATAAAGAAGGTCTCCGAGGACACCGATTCTCTGAACTTCAACACCGCCATAGCTCAGATGATGGTGTTCGTAAACGAGAGCTATAAGCACGATCAGGTGTATAGATCGCTGATAGAGCCTTTCGTCCTCTGTCTCTGCCCCTACGCTCCCCATATGGCCGAGGAGCTGTGGGAGAGGCTGGGCAAGACCAGCTGCGCTTCTCTGGAGACCTGGCCTGAGTACGATCCCGATATGACCGTGGACGACGAGATCACCGTGACGATCCAGATAAACGGAAAGGTCAGGGAAAAGGTTCAGGTGTCCCCCGATATATCCAAGGAGGATCTTGAGAAAATCGCGATGGAGCATCCTGGCATAGTCAAGCGCCTAGAGGGAGTGACCTTGCTTAAGGTCATAGTGGTCCCTGGCCGCCTGGTCAACCTGGTGGTGAAATAGTCGGTGCCACATCTGGTGGTAGTGAGCGCCGCTGAGTCCTCTCAGCGGCGTCTCCTTTCCGAGGCGGTCTCCGACTGCCGTTCCAGAGGCTATGAGGTCAGGGAGGGGCAGGTCTGGAGCAGCTGGTCCGAGCTTCTGTCCGACTCTATGTCCACGGGGCTTTTCTCCTCTAAAATAGCCAGGATAGTGGAGGACCCGGCTTCTCTAGGGGCCTTCCCTCAGCCCTATGTCGGTTCACTGGATGGCCCTGATAGCGACGTCAGGCTGATACTCGTTTACGGGGGAAACCATAAAAAGTTCCTCGGCAAGGAGGTTATGGCCAGCTCCACACTTATGGAGGGGGAGACCGTACCTTTTTGGCCGTCAAAGAGGATTTCATGGTTGATGGGCAAGGCCAGTTCCTGCGGTATAGATCTATCCTATGACGGGGCTTCGACTATGGTCGAGTGGATAGAGGACGGGGAGGAACTTCTGTCGGTCCTGAATACCCTCGGCAGGATTGCGGATGGAGCGCCTGTCGATCTGCCCATGGTCAAGGATATGGTCCTGAACCAACAGGGGCGGGCCATGCTCACACTGCTGGACGGGTTTTGCTCCAGAAGGGCCGGAATGTGTATTCAGAGCTTGAGGGAGCTTGGGGACACAGGGGAGCTTATACCTGTGCTGTCGGCGTTGCACAAGAGGATTCGATTTTCGTTTTTTTTGAGAAAATACGGCAAGGATAACGGAGTGGAGAAAGCCATGGGTATGACCCCATATCAGGCCAGGCAGGCTTGGGAGGGGGCCGGGCTTTACGAGTTAAGCGAGCTTTGCGATCTGATGGCTGGGGTTATCTGTCTCTCTATGGCCGAAAGGTCCGGGGCCGGAGAGGGATGGATAGGCCTGGAGAGACTGTTGCTTCCCAGGCTTTAGACAAAAAAAAACGAGAGGTGCGTCGCCGCATCCTCTCGGTGGTCCTCCATAGGAGGTTATTTCGCTAGGCCTTGGCTGTGGCCAGTCCCTTGACCTTTGCGGCCAGGTTGGACTTGCGGCGGGCAGCGGTGTTCTTGTGTACCACGCCTTTGACCACGGCCTTGTCCAGCACGGACTGGGCCATGTCAAGCCTTTTTGCGGCCAGCTCGGTATCTCCTGCCGCTACGGACTCGATAACCCTCTTGGCTGCTGTTTTGCAACGGCTCTTCCAGTAGCGGTTGTAAAGACGGTTCTTCTCCGAAGTACGGACTCGCCTTTTTGCGGACTGTTTGTTGGGCATCCTTGATTCACCTCCTTGAAAAAAATCGTGGTATATTCTAACACGCTCGTCGTGTCGAGAGCCATAGGCTATGCTTCGGGCGC
>JAQUTB010000341.1 GCA_028709985.1 Dethiosulfovibrio sp. | reverse complement strand
GACAGGCTCCTGCGGCGAAATCGCTGGCGTTCTCCCCATCAGAGGCGATATGTCTGACCTTTATACCGGTTCTCTCGATTATCCACTGATCCGTGGTGTCAACCATCCTGGAAAGATCGTGGTTGTCCAAAGTCCGAGACGGTACAGCCATACCGGTAGAAACTACACGGACAGGACGGCCCGCTATCGTCGACATCAGAGTCCCTCTCCTTTCTCGAGAAGGAGCTCTCCTATCCCCTTCTTTATCTTCTCAACCCCATCTTTGAGGGCAAAATCCCTAGCCACAGAGAGAGCGCTCGCTATAGCAGGGGACTTTGAACGACCGTGAGCTTTAATGACAGCTCCGTTGACACCCAGAAGAGGAGTCCCTCCATACCTTTGATAGTCAAATCTATGTTGCAACCCTCTCAACATCGGGAGCAAAAAAAGCAACCCCACCTTTGCCATGAGGCTGCGATCGACCTCGTCTTTGAATATTCTAAGAGCAAGTTCACCTATACCCTCAAAAGACTTAAGCATAACGTTGCCGGAAAAACCGTCCGACACTACCACGTCTGCGACCCCAAAGGGAACCCTGTTACCCTCCACATATCCCCCGAAGTTTATGTGAGGAGCGTTCTGCAGCTGGTCCCTGGCGGCGGATATAACCTCGTCCCCCTTTATCTCCTCCGAACCGTTGGAGAGGAGCTTGACGTCTGGGTCTTCCACCCCCACTATGTGCTTCATGTAAAGGGACCCCATGACGGCGAACTGAGAAAGGTTAAGAGGCTTACACCTTATGGTCGCCCCCACGTCGATAACGAACGTGGGCTTGTTTAACGTCGGTAGGACGACTCCAAGGCCAGGTCGGTCAATTCCGGAAATTCTACCGACGACCAGAACACCTCCCGCAACGATTGCTCCGGTGTTACCGGCGGAGACGCATCCCGCCGCTTCCTTTGACCTGACCATCTCCATGGCCATCCTGAGACTCGAGCGCCTCATGGATCTAATGGCCTTGGCTGGAAGGTCGTCCATAGAGATAACCTCGTCGGAATGGACCAGGTGAAGCCTATCTCTGATGCCCTTCTCAACCGAGGAGAGCTCCCTCTCTATCGCCTGGGAGTCTCCTACCAAGGCGACCTCCAGATCGGGATGGGTCCTACAAGCCTCAACCGCCCCGGGGCAATTTTCAGAGGGACCATGATCTCCCCCCATCGCGTCAAGCGCCAGTATCAAGCCTCTCACCTCTGATCTTTCTCTCGTCGTCATCGTCCAACGCGACCACTATGTAGCGGCCGACAAAGACCTCTCTCTCTCCAACTCTGGTCCTGACGCTGACGATATATTTATTGCCCTTATGAACCCCGACCTTTGCCCTGGCCATAAGGGAGTCTCCGACAGTGGCGGGAGATTTAAACCTACCCCTGACGGACCCGACTATGACCATATCCGCCTCCACCACGGCTATGGCAAGGGAGGAAGCCTGGGCGTATATATAATGATCCCAAACGTATTCGGTGTGTCTAAAAGCCATTTCCTGTCTGGTCTTCAACAAAGACAGGCCCCATCTGTTGGGCTCTAAGTCCAGCAGCTCCCCTATGAACTCCTCCTGCTTGAGAGAGCGAAGCTTCCTCGTAGCCTGCTCCGCCATACGTCTGGTCCTCTCCCTCAACTCAGGCACACCAAGAAGAGCCCTGTCCAGACGGACGGTGCTTACGCTGACCATGAGGCTCTCGGCGAGTTCCTCATCCGTAAGGAGAGGATTTTGCCTTATAAGCTTCATCAATTTCTCGTGCCGGATCTTTCGGTTGACCGAACGTGCCACCTCAAGCCCTCCGTTATCACCTGATACTAATAGCAGATTTGAAGATACGGTAAGTATAGGAACTTTCCGTCCCACGGTCAAGAGGGAGCATAAGAAAAAGGAGAGGGCAATCCCTCTCCTTTTTCTTATGCCATCTTTTAGTCCTGCTTGTCGCTGCTCACTGCCACGGCCTTACGGCCCCTGTAATAACCGCACTCTGGGCAGGCGTGATAGTTCAAAACCATCTCGCCACAGTGAGGACAAGCAGTGGTAGCTGGGCCTGTGAGACGACCGAGCCACTGAGACATTCTGTTGTGAGTCCTGCGATGGGATACTCTACTCTTTGGAGTTGCCATTTAAATTCCCCCCTTTGCTTGAGAAGCTGCCGAATTTATCGGCCAAAATTTGGAATCGAGGATCTGCCGCTTCCCCTTCTTCCCTGGTCGTAAACGGCCCGACCGAGTCACACCCTTCGGGACATTGCGGGAAGGGCGGCATAGAGACGACCAGACACTCCCAAAGGGACTGGGAGAGATCGAGGGTCTTACCAAGCCTGGCCACCACCATGACGTCCTCGGAAAGGTCGGCTTCGTCCGACTCATCGTCGTCGGGCTGCGAATAACAATACCTGAAATTCTCGTCAAGCGCAACCTCTAAAGGCAAAAGACACCTAGAACATTCGGTCAAGGTCGACGCTATAAACCTTATGTCGACCTTGACCCTGTCTTCCTGCCTTGAAAGGGTCACTTGAAACGTTATAGGGGAGATTATCCTGTAGATACCCCCTCCCAACGAAAGATCCTCCGACAAAGAGGTGGTCCACTCTCTGGAGATTTCCTCCGATTCCTCATCCGGGACCTCCGCCACGAAATGCCAGG
>JAQUTB010000340.1 GCA_028709985.1 Dethiosulfovibrio sp. | reverse complement strand
ATTATATCTCCGTCCAGAGTTCTTCCTCTTCCGTCGACCAAAAGCACCCTGTCCGCGTCGCCATCGTAGGCGATTCCAAGGTCGAAGCCGCCTTTTATGACCTCATCGGACAGCCCCTTCATGGACATAACGCCGCTTTTTTCGTTTATGTTCAAGCCGTTGGGGTTCGCTCCGATAACGTGGAAATTACCCTCTTTGCCTAAAAGCGGTAGCATCCCCGGCAAAACCGATGAAGCGGCTCCGTGAGCACAGTCAAAAACGATCCTAAACGAGCCCAAGCCATCTTCTCCAAGGGAAGAAAGTATTTTCTCGCCGTAACTTACGTTGAAATCGTCCCCTATATGCTCTACCTTGCCGATAGATCCGCCGGAGGGACGCCAGTCGTCTATCAGGTTATCCCCAAGATACTCCTCTATCGCGAGCTCCGCCTCATCGGTCAGCTTCGAGCCAGATTGGTCCAAAAACTTTATCCCGTTGTACTCCGCTGGATTATGGGACGCACTTATAACCGCCCCTCCCTGAGCGCGGAGAGTCTCGACGCCAAAGCTGACTCCCGGAGTCGGTGTTACCCCAACGCACAGGACATCGGAACCGGCAGAGGTCATGCCGGCAACTAAGGCGGACTCAAGCATAGCACCGGACCTTCTGGTGTCCCTACCTACGACTATTTTGGGTCTAGGGAAACCCCGCTCCGTGAGGAAAAGCACGTAGGCTCTGCCGAGCCTCAGGGCCATCTCCGGGGTCATAGCTCCTCTGTTGGCTATATCCCTCACACCATCGGTGCCAAAGAGGCAGCGTTTTTTTTCCGCTGCTTCGTTCATTATGAAAATCCTCCTCATTAGTCAACTTTGGCCCTAACCGTAACCCTTTCAGGATCAACCGTTACAACCTTAAGCCCCTTTACCTTTGTTTTTACGGTAACAGGGACTCTCAACTGCCTGGAAACTATATTCGTGACGTCCACGTAGACTTGAATCGGCAGATCCGCTGATATGGATTCTACCAATCCTGCCGCACCCTCGACCCTTACGTCCACCGTCTGAGGAGAGACCGTCCACCCAGGATATACGCTTCGTCCCCTCGTCTCCACCGGGATCCTAGCGAACAGCCGGGTAGAAGTCTTCGCCCTCAAGCTGACGTTGACCGAGATCGAGGTGTCGCCTAAAAACTGGACTCCCTCGGGGAGGGACGTCCTCAACGGCAACATCATGGAACGATCCTGATCGAAGTCGGTGAGATCTATGGTTTCAGTTCCGACTTTTTCCACCGAGCTCAACGCCTTCTCCGGTCCCTCTATCTCGACGAACGATGGCGATGCGACTATGGAGGCAACCTCGAAGTTTGCGTCGGGTTTGCCCGAGACGGAAACCTCGACCGGGACCCTTTTTCTAGGCAGACCCTTTCTGAGGACGGCTGAAAGCCCAACCTCCGAAGGTTCGGACGACATAGACAGCTCCGTACCGTCCGATTTTATCAGTTTCACCGGTAAGATCAACCTTTCACCCTTCTGAAGCTCCTCTATGGACGGCTGAACCACCGCTTCACCTATGGAAGATAACGACTCCTCCGGGCCTTTTACAGTTATCTCCTTTGGAGAAAGCTCCACGCTGTCCATAAGCAGTCCGACCGGAAGCCCACCCGGTATGGATATATGTACTGGCAGAACTCTCTCGCCGTACCTAACCAGGGATATCTCAGCGTGGGCCGGTCTGACGTACTTTAGTTGAACGACGCCGGGGAGGATCACCTTGATCGGCAATCTATACTTTCCCGGGCCAAGGCCTCTGATATCCACCTCGCAGAGGATATCTCTAGGGGCTAGGTCGGCTAGCACGTCTATTGGGCCCAGCACCCCAACATCGATCACATTTTCATTTGTTTTTAAAGTCAACTCCGAGGACAGGTTAAGAAAATGAACTTCACAAGGAAGTTCCTTCTCTGTATCGCTGCCCGAATCCCCGTTGACGAAAAGCCACAGCGAGACGGCTATGAAGACAGAAAACACCTGAAGCAGTATTTTAGAGCCTAAAAAGACGTCCCCATCTTTTTTGAAAAACACCATTTTATACCTCCTTGGAGCCTAGGGATTTAATCTCTTCCCTAAGGGTATCCAGGAACGACTGTTGCTCCGTGTCCTCGTCGGAGAAGTAGTGGACCAACAGCTTATGGACCTGATCGTCCTTGAGGTTTCTGGAAAGATGGCCGTTTATGGCCAGAGAAACCTCACCTCTTTCCTCCGATACTATGAGTGAGATAGAATCCGATACCTCTGTGACACCTAAGCCCGCCCTGTGCCTTGTCCCTATCCACCTCGAGAGCTCGCTGTTTTCAGTCAGAGGGAGATAACATCCGGCTGCGATGATCCTCGAATGATCCAGTATCACAGCCCCGTCGTGAAGAGGGTTGTTGACCCAAAAAAGCGATATCAACAGCTCCTGGGATATGGCGGCATCCAGTATCACAGCGGTACGCCAAAAATCCTTAAGGCCGGTCTCCCTCTGCAAAACCAGCAGCGCGCCTATCCTCTGGCTTTTCATGTATATAAGGGCTTTGGATATCTCGTCGGCTATGGACTCGGCCCTTTTTTGAACGTTATGCCTCTTCCATGTGTTCCCTCTGCCCAGCTCCTCCCGGACCTTTCTAAGTTCCGGCTGGAAAACGATAGGGACAGC
>JAQUTB010000339.1 GCA_028709985.1 Dethiosulfovibrio sp. | reverse complement strand
TAAGGTCCCCCAGGGATGCCATGGCGTCCGGCATAGGCATGGTTCATCAACACTTCATGTTAGTTCCCTCCATGTCGGTCTGTCGTAACGTCGTTTTGGGCGACGAGCCCAAAAGTGGGCTGGCCTGCGACCTGGACAGGGCCAGGACCGAGGTGTCCGGCCTCATAGACCGTTATGGCCTGGACATCTCCCCCGATGTCCCGGTGGGAGATCTGCCGGTTGGGCTCCAGCAGCAGGTCGAGATACTTAAGCTCCTGTATCGCCGGGCGGACGTACTGATATTCGACGAGCCCACGGCGGTCCTGTCTCCCAAGGAGGTCGACAGGCTTTTCGACACCATAAGGGGGTTCAAGGACGCGGGCAAGACCGTCATATTCATAGCCCATAACTTAGGCGAAGTCCTGGAGATATCCGATAACATCTCGGTCATGAGGAAGGGCAAATTGATGGACACAAGGTCGGCCTCAACCCTGGACCGGTCTTCCCTGGCCGAGCTTATGGTGGGCCGGGCGATAGATCTCCCGTCCATATCCCAGGCTCCAATTTTGTCGAAAAAGCCCCTCCTGGAGCTGTCGGGCATATCTCTTCCAGGACCGTCCAGGCCCCTTTTAGACGACGTCAACCTGGCCGTGTTCGGTGGAGAGGTTCTCGGTATCGCTGGAATCACCGGAAACGGTCAAAGCGAGCTTGAGGAGGTTATATCGGGGATAAGGGCCTCCGAAGGAACGGTATCCATCGACGGAGTAGATCTGACCTCCTGCGACTCCCACAGGCGGAGGGAGTCGGGCCTGGCCTATATACCGGAGGATCGTCTCAAGACCGGCCTGGCCCCTCTGGCCAATCTGGTGGACAACGGTCTCATGGGATATCAGTATCAGAGCGGCTTCAAAAACGGACCCTTCCAGAGCGGCAGGGCGGCGGTGGCCCACGCCGATCTGATAATAGATAAATACGGCGTGGCCGCGGCCCACCGGGGTGTCCAGTCCGGCGCCCTTTCCGGGGGCAACATGCAGAGACTCGTCATGGGCAGAGAGCTGGAGCACTCCCCGAAGGTACTGGTGGTGTCCCAGCCGACCAGAGGGGTGGACATAGGCGGTGCGGAGGAGATACACCGCCGCATACTGGACCTTCGGTCCCAGGGCAGCGCCGTCCTCCTGATATCCTCGGACCTCGACGAGGTTCTGTCCCTCAGCGACAGGGTCGCGGTGATGTATCGTGGAAAAGTCGCCTCGGTGCTTCCCTCTCGGGAAGCCTCCAGGGAGAGGGTTGGCCGTATTATGCTCGAAGGAAAGGACGGTGAGGCCCTTGAATAGCTCCTTGGGAAGGTGGGCTCAGGACCACAGAGACGGCCTCATAGTCCTCGGATCCTTTATCGCCAGCGTGTTCTTCGGTGGGGTCATAATAGCCCTTTTTGGGGCGGACCCAATAGAGGCTTACAGAGGCATGATGATCGGGGCGCTGGGAGATCAGGACGCGGTTTTGGCGACCCTGGCAAAGTGGATCCCCCTTCTTCTGGCCACCTTCTCCATCTCGGTGGCCTTCAACGGTGGAATGTGGAACATCGGTGCTGAGGGACAGCTTTACGTGGGAGCCTTCGCCGCCACGTGGGTAGGGCTAACCTTTGGTGGGCTTCCCAGCGTCGTAATGATGCCTCTGGCACTGGCTTTTGGCCTTGGTGCCGCTGCTCTCTGGGCCTGGATACCGGCCAAGCTGAACCTGGACAACGGACTTAACATCGTGGTCCTGACCATAATGCTTAACTCCCTTGGGGTCCTTGCGACCCAGGCCCTGACCGTCGGACCCTACGCTGGGAAGGAGGTCGCGGCCGGTGCAACGGACAGGATCCCGGAGGCTATGAGGTTCGCCAAACTCACTGCCTTCAGCAACCTCAACACCGGAGCCTTTTTGGCCCTGGCTGTGGTCTTGGCCGTCACCGTCGTGATGCTCTTTACCGTCAGAGGCTACGACTGGAGGATGTGTCGTCTCAACGGTCGTTTTGCCCGCTACGGCGGTGTGAACGTCCGCAAGGTCCAGATGTCCGCCATGTTGCTGTCGGGCCTCCTGGCAGGTCTGGCAGGGTCACTGTTGGTTATGGGGGAGCAGTATCGCTTCCGTACCGCCATATCCCCCGGCTATACCTGGACCGGCATGATCCTCGCCATGATGGTGGCATATCACCCGGTTGGGGGCATAGGGGTGTCCCTTATCTACGCTATAATGGAGTCGGGGGCTCTGGAGATGGAGCTGATGACCGACGTGCCCGTCGAGGTCGTCCAGATAGTCATGTGCCTGGCTGTGCTTTTCGTCTCCGCTGGCTTCGCCTTGGCAAACAGGCTGGCGAGTCGCCTGAGGGAGGATTGACCATGATAGAGTTCTTTCAGGCCACGGTCAGGATGGTCACCCCCCTGTTGCTCATAGCCCTGGGTGGAACCTGGACCTTGCAGACCGGCATACTCAACATAGGCCAGGAGGGTTGCCTCATACTTTCCTCCTTCTTCGCGGTGCTCGGCAACCACCTATTCGGCAGTTGGTTGATGGGCATCGTCTTCGCCATCTGCGCCGCGCTGGTCTACAACGCGGTGTTCGCCGTATTCTCGGTCACTCTGCGGTCCAACATATGGGTCATAGGCATGGCCTTAAACATCATGGGCAGCGCTCTGTCCATACTTTTC
>JAQUTB010000338.1 GCA_028709985.1 Dethiosulfovibrio sp. | reverse complement strand
CAATCTATGGACGGGAAGGATTATGCCCTAGGATTTGTCGTAAACCCCGAGAATAAAGACGCTCAGTGGTTACAGGATCTCATAAAAAGCTCACAAATAGATGAAATAGCAAACTACTTTAAGACAGCAAAACAAGGAACCTTAGTGCCTTTATGGCAATAAAATTTTTTATTTACAATAAATGGTTGTCGGGCTATTGTTATGAACAACGAAACGAGATGACAGCGTGAAGTTATTAAAGACAGAAATGACACCTAAGGAAAGGCTGCTTTCGTATTCAAAAGGGGAAGAAGTCGATAGAATACCAATAGTTTTGATCGCAGGGGAAACCATACCGTTATTGTACGGCATATCTATCTCGGACTATTATTTTTCGGCAGATTTAATGGTCAGAGTCGAAAGCAAGATCGCAGAGGATTTCCAAGCAGACAATATGGGGATGGGATTAGGCCTGAGAACCTTGGTGGAAGCTCTGGGGACTAAGCTGAAATACTCGGACAACAACGTTTCTTATATTCTAGAGCCCGCTGTGCGTGATTACAGTGAGCTGGAGGGAAGGCGGTTTATAGACATTGAAAAGGATGGTAGAATCCCAATTATGATAGAGGCCTTTAAAAGGCTTCTTGATTTATTTGGGGAAAAACGAACTATAGGGACCGGATCGGCAGGTCCCTTCACAATCGCAGCAGGCTTGATTGGTACGGAAAAATTTTTAAAGGACATGAGAAAAAACCCCGACGGGATTCATCAGGTCATGAAGTATAGCACAGAAAATTACATAAAATTCGCAACAGATATTTATAATAACTTAAAAATAAAATCCATGATTTCAGAACCTATGATATGTAGAAACATACTATCCCCTAGCAACTTTAAAAATTTTGCTGCCCCTTATTTAAAAAGAGCGATAGAACATATGACCAAGGTATATGGAGGTCCTCCTGGAATTCACGCTTGTGGGGTGACCCACGATAGGTGGGAAGAAATTATCAACCTTGGGATTGGTTCATTTTCAGTAGACAACTGCGAAAGCTTACTAGAATTAAAAAAACAGCACGGGGAGGACATAGCTATCGTGGGAAATGTCGCCCCGGTAGACGTCTTAAAAAACGGCACTGTAACTGATGTGGAGGAAGACGTTCTCCGTTGTATCAGTCAGGCCGGGGATAATCCCTGTGGCTATACATTATGCCCAGGCTGTACTATCCCCATAGGGACATCGAAAGAAAATATCATTGCGTTCATGAACGCCGGTGCTGTTTATGGCAAAGAGGCACGAAAAGGGAAAATGCCAAAGGGCATAGAGGCCTATATCGACAGAGAAAGCGATAAGCCATAAACCTACATCGTTCAACAACTGTAGCGGAAGGGGGAAGAGGGATGGCAGCCACAAGCCTCAAAGACATGACGAATATAGTCCTAAAGGTATCCAAGGATCTTGTGAACATGGCGGACCGTACAGCTGGGACAGAGGGCCAACAGCCGTCTCTTAGATTCCCAAGCTATCGAGATGGAAGAGAGAGGGTATCGGAACAGGAATCTAAGATCCTTCTCGCCCACCAATTCCTGACTAAGGGGACACCTTTTTCCATAGAGGTTCCCACTGCGTCTATACACTCCTTCTCCGGTCAAAAAGAGCTGAGCGCCAGGTTTGACATGGCCACCTATGGCGAGACTGAATCTTTCGACTGGGTGATCGAGCTAAAGGCCCATAACCCGGAGCCATCGTCGATAAAAAAGGACTTCGAGAAAATGTTCCTAGCGGGATGCAACTGCCTTTGGTTCCACACATTAAAAAATGAGAACAGCGGCACACTGCCCTCGTTGCTCGGAAAGATGAAAGTTGCTTTCGAGGAGGTCTGCCGTTCAAGGGATAATATGAACCAGAGCGTAGAATCGCATTGGATAATGGCCTTCGTTGTGCTGGAAAAACGGTCGCTCTACATGACATCCTTCACCCGAAAGGACTTAAGGCAGCACGATCTCTCGCCGTTTTTACAGATCGGAAGTACTTTAAGGGTTCACCCGCTGTAAGACAGAGGCCCCGAACGATTACGTCGGGGCCTCTGTCTTATAGCCGTAATTTCTCCTGGATGGCGTCTTTAAGGAGGTCTGAGTAGTTCAGGCTAGCCTGATCCGCCTGGACCTTCATCCACATAGGAATAGTTGTGGTTACCTTTGTGGCTTTGTTATGCTTGGCGTAGCGATAGGGAGGCATAAACACCTCTATTACCACTAGATATTCGTTCTCACCTAAGCCTGTGGCAAGTTCTTTTACAGGGGAAGGCTCAGGGATGATCTCACCGCCTCGCTCCATATCCCATAGATGCCAGGAGAGGATCTCCTTGGCCTTTTTAATCCCGTCGGCCTCGCTGTCAGCACAGGAGACGCAGCCGGGAAGATCGGGAAATTCCACAGCATAACCATCGTCATCGCAGGTAAACACAGCAGGATAGATATACGGTAACTATTCAGTCGCCCCATCCAGGAAGAGAATCTGACCATCGAGAGCCATAGACATGGCCTCGAATATATTGATCGAATTCTTCTTCGCCGTAATGAGGAACGACATTATTTTAGCATAGTCACTAGCCCCTTCCGAGGTTCGGAAGCAGCCCGATATTTTAAGCTTCGCCTTGAAGTTGCGGATGTTTCGCTCAGCTTCGTTATTGT
>JAQUTB010000337.1 GCA_028709985.1 Dethiosulfovibrio sp. | reverse complement strand
AGGCCTTCCCGCGGATGTAAAACTTGTTGCCGACAGCGCCGTGGAGGGCATCGCCTGCGCTGTAATAGGGGCAAACGAGAGGGACTTCCACATGACCGGGGCCTGTTGGGGCAGGGACTGCTCCGCTCCGGTATCCGATTTTGCCCTGATGGAGCCTGGAGACCTGTGTCCAATGTGTGGCGAGGTGCTGGTGACTGCGGCCCTTAACCCACTCCTGTCGTTGGAGCTATGGAACGGTCCTGCGGACGATGAGCCGTCCCTCACCTATGTCGATGAGGGGAAAATCAAGAGAAAACCCTTCTCCTGGATTCTTAAAGCGGACATGACCCAGCTGGCTGCGGCCCTATTTAGAGGAGCGATGCTTCCTACGTCCCTGTCCCCTTTCGTCGCGATGATTTGTCCCGAGAGGCCTGAAGACGTGGCCGATGCCATGTCCATGTGCTCTGAAATCAAGCGGCAGGGATTGGAGGTCCTTATGGACGACAGAGGCCTTGATCCCGCGAGATCGAGGGAGGATGGCGATCTCATGAGGATCCCCTACCACTGCATCGTGTCAGGAAAGTCGGTTCAGGTCAGGGACTGGCAAGGAGTGATCTCCACTACTACCTTAGATAACTTGAGGGTATCTCTAAAAACTCACCTTTGAGCCCCATCGGAGAGGACATTCCGCCTGTGACATGCCAATTATACGGGCTCAAGTGGGCTTTGTCGGAACGATCTCTCCGAGGGGCAGCGTTTTTAGAGATTCCGTTGGTCAAACTATTTTTCGCCTCCAAAAGACAAAATTGGAATAGGGGACTAGGATTTTTCGTCTTATCGGTTATAATGGTGGGACGAAGGTCAGTACAGGTCTTGAGACCTTGCGGTCATAAAAGCCGGAGGAGGTGAAGACATGGGCAAATTAGCTGGAAAGAAATTGATCCTTCTTGGCGAGAGAGACGGAGTACCCGCTCCCGCCATGGAGGCTTGCTTTAAGGACAGTGGCGCGGAGGTGATCTTTTCCGTCACCGAGTGCTTCGTCTGAACGGCGGCAGGAGCGATGGACCTGCAGAACCAGCAGCGCGTCAAAGACGCTGCTGAGAAGTACGATCCCGCGGATATAGTGGTCGTACTGGGATCCTCCGACGCGGAAGGCGCAGAGATATACGCCGAGACCGTGTGCAACGGAGACCCCACCTATGCAGGACCTCTCGCCGGCGTCCCGTTGGGACTTGCCGTTTACGATATTTTCGAGCAGGATATTCGTGACGAGGCCGATTCCGAGGAGTGGGAGAACCAGATCAGCATGATGGAGATGGTTCTTGACCCCGAGGCTCTCTCTGAGGCGGTAAAGGGCATCAGAGAGCAGTACTCCAAGTTCACCCTCTAATCTGAGCTTTCAGAACAGAAAAAACAGGCAGGAGACCAATTGGTCTCCTGCCTGTTTTTTTTAGTTTGGCTTTTTCGTTACCTCTATCATGGTTCTCCCGACCAGATTTTCTCCCTCTTTATCCCTGCCGTACAGCCAGAAGTCGCCTCTACAGGGGGTGGCTGCCTCAGTTGCCTCCCTGATCCGGAACCTCACGGACCAGCTATCCCCATCCTCTGATAGGGATCCCTTGATTGGCTTTGCCCAGAGGGTTGGAGGCTGCATTCCCTGGCCGAACATCAGGGAGCTTTCCATCGGCGTGCCTTCATGGTGAAACCTAACCGTTATCTCTCCGTATCTGTCGCCTTTTTCCAGCGATGTGACGTCCGGTTCGATGTCGGTTTTAGGCAGTATGCCGAAGAGATATCTCGCCATGGATGTCGCCTGTTCGGATCGGTCGGAGGTCTGCCCAGTCAGAAGCAGCCTGCCCTTTTCCTGGTCCTCGTCCAGGATGATACCGATTTTTTCCGCCAGCTGGTCGTCCTCCTCGATCCACGCCCTCTCGACCTGGTCGATATGGGCCCTCACCTTTTCAATCTCTCTGTCGTACTGTCCGTCCAGAAGGGACTGAAGGTCCTGAACCGCCCACCAGGCCAGCTCCGGGTCGTGATCCAGGTCGGACTGTTTCAGCGAAAAATGTCTCTCCAGTGCCAGATTGGGATCCTCCACGAACTGCTCTTTATGCATCCCCAAGACCCCGCCGTACCACGGCACAAACGGGGAAGTGCAGGGCCTTCCTGTGGCGGTCCAAAGGGTGTTTATCTCCGGCCTATCCCTGAACCTCACCACCAATGACTCGAGGGTCGTCCCTGTGCAGATCCTCCTGACCGAGGTGTGGTGAGGGGAAAGGCTGTCTTTGTCCCTCACGTCGTCCTCTGTTCCGTGGTAATGTTCCCTGAGTATATCCATGACGTCGGAAACTTCCATGGGTCCTTTAGGCTTCACCGAAAAAGGAAGAGCCCTTCCCTGCCAGGTCTCGCCGGTTATCCTGCTGAGCCCATGTTCGTGGCGGAAGGTGTTGCCTGGCCTGTCCCTGCTGTCTCTGTCCTGATAGGTGGCGGCGAAGTCGAACTCTTTCTCGTCCCCTACCAACCATCCCTTGGACCGGGCCAGTTCCACCAGGCCTGGGGAGAGAACGAACCTGGGGTCTCCTACGATCACTCTGTCTATGGTGTAGTGGTTTGGTATGAACGCCACCTGGTCGTCGTCGATCCTCCTGGCACAATAGTGTTTGCCCATGACGACCTGGAGCATCCAGGCCTCGTCCTTGTCCGCTATGGTGTA
>JAQUTB010000336.1 GCA_028709985.1 Dethiosulfovibrio sp. | reverse complement strand
TAGGGGATTTTTGTTCATGTCTGAGGAGACGAAGGATGTGGACTTATGAAGCTTGAAACGAAAGAGCTTGTCCTGGCGGCTATATATACGGAGTATAAAAAAGATCTGCCTCAAGTGGAGAGCGCCAGCCCATAGGGCAGCTCGGTAGTTCCAATCGAATGTTTATCGACGAATCTTCTGCCAGAAAGCTAATAGACACGTATATGCATGGAAGGAGGGTCCAGGATGATTGACACAAAGATTGTCAAAGACATGAAAGAGTATGCTGCTTTGGACAAAGTGCTTGCTGATGGGCGGTTAACTATGGATTCTCAGGATGTTGCCCCACGCATACGAGTTCGAGATCTTGCTCGATGGTGTGAAAGCCAAGGGAGGGCTACGAGTTCTCTTTCTAAAAAGGAGATAGACGCCTTTTCATACTGAGTTATGGAGCCTCTCTTTCATGAGAGGCTTTTTTGTAGAGGGGGACTCGTGATGAAGCTTGAAACGAAAGAGCTTGTCCTGGTGGCGATATACACGGAGTATCAAAAAGATCTGCCTAAGATGGAGAGCATTAGCCCCGATTCTATCGGGATAGACCCACAGCTTTTTAACGTAGCGATCTGCAAACTCGACAATGAGGGGTATATCAGGGACGCCGTTATGGTTTTTGCCGGGGATGAAGCTTTCCCTGTAGTCGTCCGAACTTCTAAAGTGAAGATAACCAATACGGGAATCGAGTACATCGAGGGGCTCTTCGAGATAGAGAGATCTTCCCGTAGGTATGATAAGGTGCGCAAGGTGGCAGAAAAGCTGGTGGATAACGTTGCCTCCCAAGTCCTTATCGGTTACATAACCCAAGTTCTCGCAGGATTTTAAAGGAGCTGCTCCCTCATTTTGAGTGAGCGGCTTTTTTTATTTGGCTAAGGAGGTCTTGAAAATGCCAGAACTGATAACGACACAGGCGGTTTCCCTTGCGGAAGAGCTGTGGTACAACGCCCTACCGATAGGGAAGTTCTACGACCACAGGTATGGGGAGATAAACATAACGCCGGAGCTGGTAACAGGCTTGGCGGCAAACATGGGGAAGGCTCCATCATATCCTCCACCGGTCAAGATCGGCCACGGAGATGGAGCCCCGAGTCCAGGGGTAGTGAAGGAGGCGGTGGCAAAAGCGGATGGGCTGTATCTCCGTATGGAGGTGGACGACAAGGCGGCCAAAGAGATAAAGGACGGGCGGTATCGGTATATGAGTGCCGAGTACAGCCCGGATTATCTGGACAAGATTACGGGCAAGAAGATAGGGGCTGCACTCCTGGGCGTTGCGTTGGTAAACCAACCGGCTCACCCTGGAGTGAAGCCCCTTTTTTTGAGCGACAGCGGATCGTGGACCCAGGAGAAGGAACCAGAGAAAGGTGGTAAGGACATGGACCCGGAGAAGTTAAAGGAGCTAGAGGCAAAAATAGCGGCGTTGGAGTCGGAGAAAAAGGAGCTGGCGGACAAAGCCGAAGAGGCTAAGAAGCTGGCCGATGGAGCTGTCGAGGAAGCCACGAAGTTGAAGAGGGAGCGACACGAGGCAGAGGTCAAGGCCTTCTGCGATGGCTGGGCGGCTAAGGGGGTTCCTCCTGTCGTTGTGGACAAGATAAAGCCGGTTTTGCTGGCTGATGGCGGTGGGGTTATCAAGCTCTCTGACGCCAAGGAGACGGACATCAAAACCTTGCTCGGTGACATCTTTGAGGCGATTCCCAAGGTGTCCCTGAGGGCTTTAGGCGACCCAACGGCTGAGAAGCAAATCGACTCTATAAAACTAGGCGACGACATAGCGGCCTGTGCGAATGGGCCCGATGAAGGAGGTAAGTAATTATGGGAGCTCCTAAATATGGTCTTGTTGGCGAGGCCCCACAGATAAGGTCTCTTGTCGTTGGAGTGCTCGATGCGGCGATAAGGACGGTAGGGGTCGTCAAAAACGGAGGGGCGACGAAGGCCGCCTACTCCAAAGGGACTCTTGTCTCCAGGGGGAGCGACGGCAAGTATGCCCTCTTGACCGGGGCTAACCTGGATACCGCGGTAGCGGCTTTCCCTGGACAGACCTTCGGGGTTTTGGATGAGGATATCGTCGTTGAAGCCACGTCGGAAGAGACCGCTCAGGTGGTCCTAAAGGGAGAGATCGCCAGGGATATGGTTATCCTGGAGGCTACCGCTTTCGAGGATCTCGATGCCACGGTTAGGGCAAAGGTCGAGAATTTGCTTACCGGATCTGGGCTCATTCCCAGAGCGGTCAAAAGATAGGAGGCATGAAAGATGGATCCGCTTGATCTCTACACACCAGCGACACTGACCCACTCTATAAACAGGATAAAGCCTGAGAACCTCTATCTTACAAAGGTGCTTGGGCAGGGGACCTCCATTAAGGCCCCGACGGAAGCCGCTATGTTCGATGTTGAGCATGGTAGGCGTGATATGGCTCCGATGGGTCACAACGGCGATCCTGCGGCTAAGGTCGATCTGGCCGAGGGCTACAAGACCTACACCGTCACTCCTCCTCAGATCTTTTTGGAGGATACGATCAAGGCTTCAGAGGTGGCCAGCCGGAGAATGGCTGGGCAGTCTCCTCTCACCGTTGGTTCCGGGAACAGCGATGGGGTGGTAGCAGCTTTCAACGACATGATCGCCAAGAAACAGCAAAACCTGAAGAGGACTATCTCTAGGCGAGTGGAATGGATGTTCTCCCAGA
>JAQUTB010000335.1 GCA_028709985.1 Dethiosulfovibrio sp. | reverse complement strand
ATCTTGGATCTTAGAGCGACAGGTGAGACCAAGTGACGATCACCGCATATCCATATATGGGGCTTCGCCTCAACCGCGTCCAGCAAACTACCAAGGATGACCTCTTCCCTGACGTATACCTCAAGCGCATCTCCATAGAGAACCCTCTCCAGCTTCGTCGGAGACACTGTATCGGTATAACGAAAGTCCAGGGGGATCCCCCTGTGGTCCACCACCAACAGGGCTCCTCTGAATCCGCCTTCCTCAACGTCGACTTTGACATAGCCCAGGATCGGAGAATCAGGCATAGAGGTCTAACCCCTCTTTTTTTTCGACCACTTTTTCATCCGATTCCTCTTTTTCCTTACTGGACGATCTGTGCTTATTACGTCTGGCATCCCTATCCCCTACGCCAGAGCGTTGGGACTCTCTGGACTCGTCCCCAGACTGTACGGAGGAGTCTCTCCTCTCTGCCTCTTTTACCGAGGTCTGTCCTTCCAACTCCTGTCTGGCACTTGAGGCTGGATCCTTGTTGGTCTCGGCGTTTTTTTCAACCTTCCAGTAGGAAAGCTGATGATCTATAGGGTTTATCAAAGCAACTCACTCCTCTCGGAGTTACCTGTCATAGGGCAAGGCCTTTATCTCTCCATCCTGGTACATGAAGGTTATGAACCTCATATCCTCCCTCACGAGGTAAGTACATCCCCTCATGGATATGGACACCCCAGGATAGCACCAATCCCTCACACGGACCTTGGCGTCGTATCTGCTTCTCTCCACCTTTGCGTCCAAATCCTCCAGCTCCTTTTTCCACTGGGAGAGAAGCGACTGAATTTGAAAGCTACCTTTTGTGAGTTTCAAAAGAATAGTTCTTTTTTCTATGTCGAGCTTACCTGTCTTTTCAAGCTTTTTAAGAAAACCTATATTAGTGTCTATCTGACCTAATTTTTCCTGATTCTCTGCCACCAAGGAGATTAACTCTGCCTTTCTGTTGGCGAGTTGAGGAGAGACACCGACGTGAACCTCCGTCTTGGTTCCCATCTGGCTGCCTAAGGTCACACAGTGGACCAGGACTCCAGCCTGTATCTTTCCTCCGACGATCTGTCCCTTACCCCCACCGATGCCGGATGCCACGTTTTTCCCGGCTGAGACGTCGCTATGCATGATAGAATCCTTCACCTGGATGTTCTCGCCAACCTCAAGGTTAGCCTTATCTATATAGCCTGCGGTCAGGGAGCCCCCTATTTTGAGGAGTCCCTTGTTGCCAGCGGATACCCCGACTTTGATCTCCAGGTCTCCGTCGGTCTCGATTCGTGCGCCCTCAATTACCCCGGAGACATGGACGTTACCGGTAGTCTTTATCTCGAAACCGTCCCTGACCGCACCCTTAACCTCGACGGAGCCGATAAAGTTTATGTTTCCAACGCTGTAGTCTACGTCACCCGGGACGACATATACCGGGAGCACGTCCAGGACGCCACCCCTTATAACCAAGTGACCATCCTGGTCGGCGTACAGAGCTGTCTCATCCTCCGAGGCTACGGTTCCCTGGCCAGCGGGCAGTTTTCTGTCCTTGCCGTTTTTGGCCTTAAGCGTCTTACCCTGGACGCTTATACCGTCGTGTGACTCGGTAAAGGGCGTCCTGGTAACCAAAAGATCCCCTTTACGGACTACCGTAACGGTTGAAAGCTGCTTCATGTCCACCTTGCCGTCGTTTCCCTGATCCAACGGCTTGGCGCTTCCGAACTCAACCTTGTACTCGACCTCGCTGTCCTTACCGTCGATCGGAGGAGCCCCGTGGGCCACCTCGATCCACTGGTCGGAGATTTTATCCTTCACGATCTTAAGCAGAGCACCTTCGTCTATTCCGTATATAATTCCTTTGACATCTAACGCCGCCTTAAGCTCTGCGGATGAGGGCCAGGGAAAGGAGCCCTCTGGGGGCTCCACTGCGATCTTGGCGACCAAGGAGTCCCTGGAGATATCGACGTTTATGCGAGCTGGACGATCGATCTGTCCCTCGAAGATTCTTACTTTGTTTCCCGGCAGAGAGAGGGCCTGTTCAACCAACTTAGGATCTATATCCGACAGGCGCTCCTTCTCCAGGGCATCCAGAACCTCCGAGAGGGAGACTCCCTCCACAACCGAAAGGTAGATACCCTCTCCATTTTTTTCGATCCTTACTCTGTCCATGCAAAAAACACCTCCTGATCTCACCGGGTGGTCCAGGGGGAAAAACTAGCCCTTCAACCTGGCCTTAATGGTGGCTATGGCCTTTCCGTGGATCTGGGACACCCTGGACTCGGTAACCCCCAAAACCAGGCCTATCTCCTTCAAAGTCAACTCCTCCAGATAGTACATGGAGACCACAAGCCTCTCTCTCTCTGGCAGTTTTTCCAGAGCGGAAACGACTCTCTCCACATCCTCTTTCCTCTCCAATATCTCTTGGGCGGACAGCCCAGGATCGGCCAAGCTGTCCCCTTTTTGGACATCTCCCTCCTCAAGGGCCATAACCTCGTCCAGGGAGACGACATACCCCCTTGAAGCCAGTTCCAGCATCTCTCGATAGGAGCGGTCGTCCACGTCAAGCTCGTCCTTGAGAGCCTCGTCGTCCAGGGCAACCCCTCTCACCAGAAGCCTCTCAGTGGCTTTTTCCAATCTTTGGTGCTTTTCCCTTCCGGTACGGGAGAACCAATCGCACTTGCGAAGCT
>JAQUTB010000021.1 GCA_028709985.1 Dethiosulfovibrio sp. | reverse complement strand
GAAAAGACCCTAATATGGCCTTGTCTGTATCGCTTACTAAAGAGGCGTCGGAGCCCTCTGGACTCCGACGCCTCTTTAACTGTCTTAGGTCAGTTCGTGTAGGATACCCGGTAGGGACCGACGAGGCTGTTGAAGAGCAGATCCCCATCAGGCATATACTGGATTATCGCGTAGGATCCGTTGCCGTAGTTGGTCTTGCCGAGCATGGTCCTGTGGACCGTCTTGCCGGTATACCAATCCATGCCGGTTATCTCCCAACCATTCTCCCCGTACCCACTCACCACCGCCATATTCCCTGTGCGACAGTGAACCGGGATCATGCTGGTGGAGGAGACGTCGCCACGACTCCAAACCGACTCCCACCGGTTGCTCTCGGTGTCCCACCTGAATCGCTCCACTCCCTTTGACGGAGGGTAGACAGGGCCTAATGTGGCAGCTCCCAGTATCTTGGATAACCTGGCCATGTTGTCGGAGTCGATGGGCATGTTGTTGACCACGAATGCCCCATAACCGTTGACGACCACCGACTGTTCGGATTGAATCCAGTTTGGAAGGGGATCCAGCCCACATGTGACCGGAATTTGTCCCGCTATCCTGTTGGATGCGGTCCCAGGCTGTTGAGACGCGTCGCTGGGGATTTTGTCTCGCCAGAAGGCCACCAGGTTCATCCTCTTGCAACCGTCGGTTATGACGACCAGCCTGTCCTCCCCTTCGCCGAATCCCATGAGGGTGGGAGTGGATCCCGAGCCGGCGTCGAATTTGACGATGGGCGGTACTGCGTCCTCCGGCGCGTCGTAGGGGGATGTCCAGGCTCCGTCCGTCTCCTCCTGAGAGAGTTTGGTCCCGGTCCATACCAGCTTGTGCATCTTTTTGTCCGTCACCACGTAGATGCCGTTATTCTCGTCTATGGCGATGGAGTTTCCGGTGTTCTCCTTGTCGAAGAGGACCTTCTGAGCTGTGGCCGTGTTCAGAGATCGGTCGAGGACCGCTACCCCGTTGGAGAAGTTTATGACCAAGAAGCCGTCGTAGGTCATGGTCAGACCGTAAAGGATCGCGTTCGATGTCGGCCCCTGTATCTCCTTGGCGGCGTTGTCTATCCTGTGTATTATCTCTATCCCGGCGGACGGATCGTTTTTGTCCTTGAGCGCGAAGGCGTAGACGCCGTAGCCGAAGGTTGCGTAGAGGACGTTGTCTCTGTCAACCGCCGAGTAGACGCCGTTAGCCAGCCTATGAGGGTATTTTTCGCCGTAGTTCTCCGCCAGGATCCGATCCACGTCCGAGCTGGTCTTGCCCTCGAATACCATCTCTCCCACACTTTTATGGACGGATGGATCGATAGGTCCTAGGTCGTCGACCAGGTAAGCAGGGGCGTCTATCCGGGTCACCTCGGTCCAATCGTCCCCTGTTACCTCGATATAGGATACTCTATCGCTGCCTATTCCCCACATATGGGAGAGGGAGGTCGTCGCCAGGGTGATGATGTTTATCGGCCCGCCCCTTGAGATGGGCTTTCCCGTCGGGTCGACGCTGAAGGTCCCCTTGGGAGGCCCATAGGGTGTCGAGTCGCTCTGAGACGGGTCAAAATGGGTTATCCCGTAAAGGGCGGACGACAGGTAGGGGTTGGCGGTCGGGACGTTCGTCCCGTTCTCCACTATGCTGGGAGCCTCCCAGTCCACCCCTACCCTGTTTCTGTCAGGGCAGTAAAGTCTTAAAAACAGGTGAAAGCCTCCACTCCCTGTTGGCAACCAGTTGGCCCTCAGTGGATCGTCGTCCTGTGGGGCTTCGGGCTGTAATAGCAGGTCCAGCGAGCCGTCGGCGTTGAAGACCAGTGGCGTCCTGTCGCTTATGGAGTATCGGTTCAAGCTGTTAGGGATCAGAAAATTGTCGTCGCCATAAGCGGTTATTGACCAAAAACCGTCCTCAAGGACCGGAGGCAGGGCTCCCTTTTCGAAATGGACCCTGTAGTGGGATCCAGCCTTCAGGGGAACTCCGTCCGAGTCTTTGTTGGCGCTGGCGTAGATGGCCGCCGACACTGGGTTGGCTCCCAGTCCCTTCAAAGCGACCATGGCGCGATAGTCGTACTCCGTGCCAAACTCGGCTATGGGCTCCCCGAGATACTGCCAGGGGCCCCAGTGGACGAAAAACTTTTGGCTGGACTCTGCGACCCTTTTATTGACCTTGGACATGAGATCCTTCCAGGCAGCCGCAACTGAACTCTCGTCGCTTCCGAGTATGGATACGTCGAACGAAAGCCCCGGTCCAACTCCTACCGAGCCGATCGTCTCAACCATGGTTTTATCGTCCGAGACTGGTGGGTTGTCGACCATCAACCTGTTGGCTTCTTTGAAGAACTCCTCCGGTGACATCCCCACCACTCGCTCCACAGGGACGTAGTCGTACTGGGGGTCGTAGGTCCCAGCTGGCGGGACGTAGGTCCCTCCGGCGAGGTAAGCAGTCAGAGGCAGCAGCCTCATGCGCTCCTGTATCGCTCTTACGTTTGTGAGGTCATCCTCGCCCATGCAGAGGGTCCGGCATATGATCCAGCCCAGATTGCCCGAAAAACGGGCCTCTCTCATCCCGGTTGGGACAACCGTGTCGCTGTCATCCTGTCTCAGGAGGATCCAGACCTGCTCGGCGTAGCCGTCTCCTGTCCCACCGGATCCTGCTATGCCCACCGAGTTGGTCCAGGAGTCCAAAAACTGGGCAGAACAGTAACGGTCCGACGCCGGTTTGACGAACACGAGGGGCCCGTCTTTAAGGTCTATGAAGGCCTGAGAGTAGAGTGTGTCCACGTTTGGCGTGACAACCTCACGGAATCCGGCGCTTGCCAGGGCTGCCGCGTGATGAAGCTGGTTTATAGGCGCCTTTTTTGAGGTTCCCTCGACGGTGTTGGTCGCGTTTTGCATCGTGACCGACATGGTTACCAGAGGGAAGCTGAATATATAGGCGTCCGATACAGCGTCGGTGGCGTTTTTGACGGGAGAGCTGTTGCCGCATCCCCCCAGGGTGAACAGGGGAACAGAGAGAAGAAGCAGCCAATAAATGCCCTTAAAATGTCTCATTTTCCGACCTCCTAGTCTTTAAACGTACCTTGGGGACGTTTTTCAATGCCTCGCCCCTACCTGGAAAGCTCTTTGACGGCTGAGGCAATTTTCTTTAGTCCCTCCAACACGTTGGACCTGGGAGTCGCTATATTGAGCCTGGCGAAGCCCTCTCCGCCCTGGCCGAAGTTTGCCCCCCTGTTCATCGCGACGCCGGCCTTTATCAGGAAGGCGTGGAGTTGATCCGGGTCCATCCCAAGGGAGCGGAAGTCGACCAGCGGGACGTAGGTTCCCTCCGGTCTCACCAGAGATATGGACGGCATCTCCTTGGCAAGGAACTCCTCCACCATGTCGATGGTTCCCTCCATGTAGGCCAAAAGCTCCTCGAGCCAGGGCTCGCCGTGCCTGTAAGCGGCCTCGAACGCCACTATGGACATGCACGTGCCGCCCTCGAGGTGGAGGGTTGACAGTGCGGAATTGAACCTCTCCCTGAGGTCTTTGTTCGGTATCACCACGGCGGAGGCCTTGAATCCGGCTATATTGAAGGTCTTGCTCGGGGCCATGAATACGGCGCAGAGTTGCTCTATCTCCGGGGAGATGGAGGCTATCGGCCTATGGACGTGCCCTTTGTACACCACGTCGCAGTGAATCTCGTCGCTTATGAGTATAACTTTATGCTTTACGCACAGGTCCGCAACGGACCGGAGCTCTTCCTCGGTCCAGACCCTGCCGGCAGGGTTGTGAGGGCTGCATAAAAACATCATTTTGGCTCCCTGGAGCTTTTCGTCCAGGTCTTCCAGGTCCATTGTGAACTTGCCGTCCTCGTATTTCAGTGGATTAAGAGCGGGAATTCTGCCGTTCAGCCTGATTTCCTCGGCGAAATGATGGTAGACTGGAGGCTGGATGACCAGCTTGTCGCCTGGGTCGCTGAAGGCCCTTATGGCTATGCCCATGGCAGTGACTAGGCCGGGAGAGTGTGTTATCCATTCTCTTTTAACCTGCCATCTGTGGCGACGGTCGGTCCACTCGATAAAGGCGTCGTACCATCCCTCTGGATATCTGGTGTAGCCGAATATGCCGTGTTCTACCCTCTCCTTAAGGATGTCTATGACCTCCTGGGGAGCCCTGAAATCCATGTCCGCGACCCAAAGGGCGGTGAGGTCCGGCTTGCCGAAGGTCTCCTCAAGACCGTCCCATTTCTCGCAGCTTGTTCCGCGTCTCTCTATTATCTCGTCAAAATTATACCTTTTCAATTTAAAATCAGCTCCTTTGAGGCGTTTTCTTATCGAGGGCATTATATCTCGAAAATAGAGGGGACGATGGATTTTCTCCACAAAAAGCTTTTTTCCCCTTACAATAGGTTGGGGTTATTTGCGTCGACATCATTTCCATTCGGAGGTTTGGTACAGGTGAGTATGGCGAATTTTTTTCAGGTTCTAGGGGGGCTGGGGCTCTTCATATACGGAATAAAGCTCATGAGCGATTCCCTTCAGGACCTGGCTGGGGATAGGCTCAGACAGTTGATTTCATCCCTGACCAGCACCCCTGTGAAAGGCGTTTTGGTCGGAACTTTAGTCACAATTCTCATCCAAAGCAGCAGCGGAACCACGGTCATGGCCGTGAGCTTCGTTCAGGCCGGTCTCATGACCCTGAAACAGGCGGTCGGGGTCATAATGGGGGCCAACGTCGGAACGACCGTCACGGCCCAGCTTATAGCCTTCAAGATCAAGGACTACGCCCTGCCGATCGTCGGTATAGGCATGATCCTGGCGGTTTTTGGCAGGACCAAAAGGCAAAAATACCTTGGCAACGGCATGGTGGGTTTTGGACTTCTCTTCCTTGGGATGACCAACATGGAGCAGTCCATGACTTTCCTAAGGGGAAGAAAGGATATCTTCCTGGCCTTTGGTCATAACCCTTTCCTAGGCGTGCTTGCAGGAACCGGTTTGACAATGTTGGTTCAGTCCAGCTCCGCTACAGTTGGTCTCACAATAGCCATGGCGGTCCAGGGACTGCTTCCTCTGGAATCGGCTATTCCGATACTGATGGGGGATAACCTGGGTACGACCGTTACCGCGGTTCTGGCCTCTTTAGGGGCCAGCAGATCGGCCAAGCAGGCGGCGGCGGCCCACGTACTTTTCAACCTAATAGGGGTCTGTATTTTCCTTATCGCCATGCCTCTTTATAAGCACGTGGTGATCGCCTCATCTGGGGACATAGCCAGACAGATAGCAAACGCCCACACCATCTTCAACGTGACCAATACGCTAATATTCCTGCCCTTTACCACTGCTTTCGTGTCTTTGATAAAGAGGATTATCCCCTCGGACGTTGGGGAGCAGCTCACTGGCCCTCAATACCTCGATCCGAAGCTTCTTTCCGCGTCACCGGCGGCGGCGGCGGACGCGGTGCGTAAGGAGGTCCTGCGGCTGGGACACATAACCCTCACGATGTTGGAGGATGTTCATAAGGGATTTGTCGATAACGATCCTAAGATGGTCCAGCAGGTAAACCAGACGGAGAAAATCGTAAACGAGATGACCCACCGTATAGCTGCCTACGCCTCGGAGCTATGGGAACGCCATATATCAAGCGATCTCTCCCAGGTTCTGTCCTCCTACGTCAACGGCTTAGGCGACATCGAGCGGATAGGGGATCACGCCCAAAACCTGATAGAGATGTACGAGTTCAAGCTTGAGCATAAGCTGTCCTTCTCCGAGATCGGCATGACCGAGTTCGTGGAGATGTACGACTTAGTCCATCGTTCACTGACGCTAAGCTTGGAGGCGGTGGAGGAGGAGGACCTTACCAAGGCCCACGAGGTGATCGATGTCCTTGAGGAGCAGGTGGACGATATGGAGCAAAGTCTGAGGAAAAACCACATCCAGAGGCTCAACGAGGGGACCTGTACCCCCTCAGCAGGGGTGGTCTTTATCGACATACTCAGCAACTTCGAGAGAATCGGAGACCATGCCCACAACCTTGCTTTAATAGTAAAGGACATGAAGAGACTCCATAAAAAAGAGGTCTAACTCCGTGGTTCGTCCTGTGCCGAAGATGCCCATAAGGGTCCGAAATTCCGTCTTAGGTGGTATGGTCCCCTTGATCTGCGTGCCCCTCGTGGGGTCGACCTGTGAATCGGTCATGGAGGAGGTTAAGAACCTCCCTTCCGGGACAGACGTTATAGAGCTCCGTATCGACGCCTGGGACGCGGTGGAGGACCTTGATTTTTCGGTCGATCTCATCGGAAAAGTCCGTGAGGCGGTGGGAGATCTCCCTTTGATACTCACATGCCGAGGCCATTGGGAGGGAGGATTGAAGGGGGTATCCGAGTTGGCCAAGGATCTGATCTACTCCAGGGCCATATCCGAGAGGCTAGTTGACTTTGTGGACAAGGAGATGTCATACGGCTACGGTAAGATCTCCGAGGTTAAGGCTCACGCCGAGGCCCATGGCGTCAAGCTGATAGTCTCGTACCACGATTTCGAGAGGACCCCGTCCCTTTCCTTCATCTACTCCCAGCTGGTCTCCCAGATCCGCTTGGGGGCCGACGTCGCAAAGGTGGCTATGATGCCCCGTTTGGAGGAGGACGTGCTCAGGTTGTTCGAGGCCACCCTTGCGGTACGCAGGGATTTTCCCGATGTCCCCCTCGTGACGATGTCCATGGGCTTATTGGGGCAGGTCAGCAGATTGGTCGGTGGTCTGTACGGATCGGACCTGACCTTCGCGGTCGGAAGCGCCCCTTCCGCACCAGGTCAGTCCTCGGTTGATGCGGTCAGGACGGCGTTTGACCTGATTTACGGGAGGTGACTTTTATGATCGAGAAAAAGAATCCCTGGGTGGACACCGAGTTCTTCGGGCTCCTTGGCAGCCCTGTCCAAAAGTCCCTGTCCGCTGCTATGCACAACGCGAACTTCAAGTCGCTGGGAATGAACGCCCTTTACACTCCCTACGAGGTGACGGCGGAGGACCTTCCCAAGGTCATTCCAGCCCTCGAATCCCTTCGCTTCAGGGGATTGAACGTCACCATGCCCTTAAAACAGGAGATCATAAAATATCTGGACGAGTTGGACGAGATAGCCTCCCTCTGCAACGCAGTCAACACCGTCTACTGGAAGGACGGCAAGCTCTGTGGCTCCAACACCGACGGAATCGGTTTTGTCCACGGCCTCAAGGAGCAGGGGCGATACGACCCCACTGGAAAACACTGCCTTCTCTTCGGTGCCGGTGGAGCCTCTAGGGGCGTGGCCTTCGCCCTCTGTGCCGCAGGGCTTAGCTCTATCACCCTTTGGGGCAGGCCATCGGGTCACGATAAGCTTCAAAAGCTTGCCAGCGACCTCAATTGCTATAGGTCCGGCGTATGCAAGGTTCAGTCCACCGACGAGGAGGATGTCCCAAAGCTGCTGAAGGAAAACGAGCTGATCATAAACGGGACCTCAGTGGGCATGGCTCCAAACACCGATGCCACGGTTTTCGACACTTCCTACATAGAGAGCCGCCATATGGTGTGCGATCTGGTCTACGTCCCTCACGACACAAAGTTGCTTCGCCAGGCCGAGGCCAAAGGGGCCAGGACCCTGGTCGGCTACTGGATGACCATATGGCAGGGTGTGGAGGCCTTCAGGCTCTGGACCGGGGGGCCAGAGCCTGACGTTCAGGTCATGACCGAAGCGGCGCTGGCCCATATTAAAAATCCTGGTCCACCATAGCCACCGCGATCAGGCCGTATATGCCGCACAGGGCAACTACGATGATCTCGTAGAGCCTCGGCGATCTTCTCTTTGCAAAAAAGGCGCTCGCGACCAGCGCCGTTAGCGCCAGTCCTATCCCTACCGCGGCTGCTTTGTTTCCGATCTCCAGGGAAAGGGACATTTTGCCGCCTCTGGGGTCGTCCATCATTATGGAGAACGGAAAAAGCGCCCTGTATATCCTCTTAGCCTCGGTATCGCTAGCGCGGGACATCACGTGGCTGAACGACGCTATCGGACTGTACGAGAGGTCCATCGCCAGCCCGTGGATGGTCGTCTCGTCGGACCATGTGGCCGTCACGTGCAAAGGGTCGGTCAGTATCTTCAGGTCCATCCCGTCTGGATCGTACCCATCCAGCGGTAGAGGTATGACGCGATAGTCGCCGTATCCGAGCAGATAAGCCCTGCCGTCCTCGCCTAGCAGAATGCCGTGATAAACCCTCCTCAGACTCTCCGATACCATTATGAACCTCGTTTTTATCCCCTGGTCTATCGGGGTTTTGACGACTTTGGGCTCTCCTTTGGCCCGTTTCACGTGAAACACGTTGTAGTCGTGGTCCACGATGAACGCCCCTTCGTCGAAGGGCTTGAGGATCGTGACCCTGGTGTTTACCGACCTAGCGGGAAACACGAAGCCCCTCTCCTTCAGGGCGTTGGTGAATTTTTCCGTCAGATCCAGATCCACCAGGTTGGTGTCCACGTTTACGAACTCCATATCCCTGTCGGTCATACGGAATACGTCCTCCGGAAAAACGAGTCGTGCCTCCCCTGAATCGCTCTCCAGGAGGGGCCAGACTGGTGGTCTGGTGCTGTTCTCCGGGAACATATCGGGGGTCATCTCCATAGCCTGTCTAGCGGCCTTTATGGCGTTGGAGTCGAAAGTCTGCCCGCCTATCCTCACAGGGAGAAGCCCTAAAAGCTGCATGTTCTTCGTGTATATGAAGGGCAACATCCTCTCGAAAGCTAGCCTGTCGTAGTAGACGCCGTCCTGATCGCCGTAGGCTATCTCCGAGTGGTGGTCCTCCGCCTTGGATCGGACCTCGTCCGGTATCACCCCCGTGAGCTGTTCGCAGTAGAGGAACTTCCCAGTGACAGGGCTGAAAAGCAAATGGGTCCTCTCTATATCGGGAATGAACAGCCTTCTGTAGCCCATGGGGAGGTATATGGCGGACACGATCACTATCAACAAAATCAGAGAAGCCGCTGAAAGCCTTCTCATCAGGACATCCTCCTGAAGCGGAAGCGATAGGCCGGGAGCAGGACCCCGGGGATCAACAACGCCGAGGAGAGAACGAGGGCCAGCATAACCGGTCTATAGGCCCCAGGGGACGTGTTTTGCAGGAACAGCGCTGCCATGGCTATGGACACGGAGATGAGGGCTGCCTTGAGGTGGTATTTGGGCTCAAGCAACCCCAGTGCGACTCCCAGGTAGGCCACGAATCCGGCTGTACACCACGGAGCGACGGTCCAGAGGGACATCTCCACCGCCTCTTTGGGAAAATAGAGTGATGTTATGTGTACCAACACCCCCATATCTGCCAACACTATGATCCCCAGGGCGCAGAGACCGAACGCCACGTGTCCCATTACAACCGAGTGGAGCTTGACCGGAAGGTGCAGCGAAAGCCTGAATCTCTCGTCCCTCATCTCCGGCAGAAACTGTGCCGCTCCCAGGAGGGCCCCCGTTACCAACGGCAGCAGTTTCATCGCCCCGAAATGGATCGATCCCAGGTACATAACCCTGTACCACACCATCTCTGGATGGTCCATCACGAAAAGATGACGGGTCTCGACGGCGATATAGGCCATGACCGCCATGTTGAGGCAGACTAGGGCGGACCAGTTTCTCCACGTCTTGATCCACTCCTTGTAGATTATCGACTGGATCATATCAGTATCTCCCTGTGTAGCCTATAAAGGCGTCCTCTAGAGTCATGTTCCTTGGAGTCAGGCCAGAAGACTTCACTCCCTGTCTCTTCAGGACCGTCTCTACCTCCTCCGGCCCTGCGAAGCCGAAGAGCTCCCACCTGTCGCCGTGGGCCTCCACGTTCTTGATAGGTCCCTCCGGCTCAGGCGGTCTCGTGCCCTCGACCCTTGGAAGGTCGTAACAGCGAAAGGCATCTCTGAACCTCTCTATCGAGGTCGATTTGACCGCACCTCCTCGCTCGAGAAAGATCACCTCGTCCACGAAGCTCTCCATGTCCTGTATCACGTGGGAGGTCAGAAATACCGTCCGACCCGTGTCTTTCAGATATTCCGACATGTAGTCCAGAAACAGCCTTCTGTACCCCGCATCCAGCCCCATCGAGTAGTCGTCCAGTATGAGCAGCTCAGGCTGTTGGGCCATGATCAGCCCTAGCACCACCTGAGACCTCTGGCCACAGGACATGTCCCCTATCCTGTGGGTCGGCTTGAGTCGAAGGAGATCCACCAGGTCGTAATATCGTCCCCTGTCCCACTTTGGATATTGCGGAGCGTAGAATCTCTCTATCTGGGCTATGGTCATGAAGTCGTAGGCCAGATGTCCCTCGAACAGAAGCCCTATCTTGGCCCTGATCTCAGGCCTTAGATCGTGAGAATCCTCTCCGAACACGGTGCATCTGCCAGACGATGGCCTTAGAAATCCCATCAATATCTTTATGAGGGTCGTCTTGCCGACCCCGTTCTTCCCCAGCAGACCGTAGATCCTTCCAGGTGGAACCGTAAGGGCCAGGTCCCTGTATATCCACCGCGAACCGTAGCGATGGCATAAACCGGACACCTCTATAACGTTTTCCATATTCACGCGCCTCTTTCTTTTTTTGTTTGCATCGACTAACCAGTGGCATAGTAACACGAAATAGCTTTTTGCGCCTTAAAATGCCTATATCGTGTTACGAACGACGATGTAGGTAGTATCATCGAACTTATCGGACGGGATTATGTTCTTTTTCGTTGACAAAACCCCTGTCGAGGTGGTATAAAGCTCCCCAACCGTATATAGCGACCAAGTCGCGGAAGGAGCAGCACATGGTGACGTCTTTGTCCAACAATCGCCTTTTCTGGTACGGCTATTACTTTAGATGCGTGGGACCTCTCGGGAGGACCGACGTCTAGGCGTCGTGGCGTTTTCCGGGGACCGGTCTCTTAGAGGAGATCGGTCCCTTTTTTTTATCTTTTGAGAGGGGGACGGGGTCTCTGCACGAGCGGCAAAGGGGTGAGGAAGGGCGAAGATCGCCCGATTTATCGGAGAGAGGACGGTTTTTGGATGAACGTTCAGCTTATTATATTGGTCGCTTACATAGCGCTTTTGTTCGGTGTCTCGTTCAAGGCTCTGGACATGCAGAAAAAAAGTCAGGTTAAAGGAGCCATGGGCTACCTCCTGGCCGGTAGAAATCTGCCGCCGGTGGTGGTGGCGGCCATGCTCGCTGGTCTGGCTATCGGTGGGGCCTCCACCGTGGGGGTGGCACAAAACGCCTACACCAAGGGGCTTTCCGCCGGATGGTACAACGCCGCTTGGGGTGTGGCTGGCATAATAGTGGGCCTTGTCGCGGCAGGCTTTTTCCGCAGGATGAACGTGAGAACTGTCCCCGAGATGATGGGCCGGATGTTTGGCCCTGGGGCCAGGGTGTTGGGGGCCGTCGCCCAGCTTGTGATTCAGATGGTGATAACCGCCCTTCAGTATGTGGCGGGAGGGGCGGTCCTTACGGCTCTGTTGCCCGACATCTTCTCCTTTCAGACCGGCATGATGGCCACTGCGGTCATTTTCATAGGTGTAACCCTCATAGGGGGATACCTGGCGGGAGGGCTGGTCAACGTCATCAACGTGGTGGTCATATACGGGGGTATAATAGCCGCGTTGGTCAGCGCGTCGTCCAAATTCGGAGGATTTGACGCCATAGTGGCGCAGTTGCCCCCCTCGGATATCTGGCTGGACTGGACCTCCGGAATGGGAACAGCCATGGTCTGCGCCTGGATGGCGGTGATGATCACCCAGGCCTTCTCTGTCCAGGCGATAAACCAGATAGCCTTCGCTGCCAGGGACGAGAGGTCCGCCAGGATGGGGTTCATCCTGGGAGGGGTAATCATCATCCCAGTGGGTTTCCTCTGCGCCCTCTTTGGCGTCATGGCAGCGGCCCGCTTCCCTGGGCTTGAGAACTCCGCCATGGCTCTTCCGACCCTGGTTACAACGATCAGCCCGGCCATAGGTGGGCTCCTCCTGGCTGGACTTTGGGCGGCGGATATCTCGACGGCGGTTGGCCTTCTGCTCGGAAGCGCCACCCTCACCCTGGAGGACCTGGTTAAGCCCCTTTTTCTCAGGGGGAGGGTGCTTACATCGCCTCAGGAGATAGCCCTGTCCAGGCTCTGCGTCCTGGTTATGAGCGTCCTGACCTTCTTTATGGCCATGTCCATAGTGGGGATCCTCAAGACCCTCACCTCGGCTCTGGCGGTGACTGCGTCCTTTACCTTGCTCATCCTGGCCGACATGTTCGTCCCCTCGCTCTGTCGGAGGGGGTCGGGCTTTTGGACCATCTTAGCGTCGCTTCTGGTGTGGGCGGCCTGGACGTTTTTCCCGGCAAGCCACGTGGTGTCCCACGTCATATACCTGGAGTGGCCGGTCTGTATCGCCGTAT
>JAQUTB010000334.1 GCA_028709985.1 Dethiosulfovibrio sp. | reverse complement strand
CCTCCCTGGCTGACGGGGCGGAGTCCGGCATGATGTCTGGGGAGGATCTTCTCTCCCTGAGGAGCCTCCTTGAGCTGTCTACTCGGGTAAAGGACTGTATCCTGTCGGCGAAAGAGGAGTTTTATGAGCTGTGTTCCATGGCCAGGAAGGTCCGTGATTTCTCAGAGGAGATCGACGCATTATCGGTTTTGGACGATAAGGGTATGCTGGAGGACGGGGCTTCGCCTAAGCTCAGGGAGATCAGGGACAGGCTTTCCGATCTCAGGAGAAAGGTCCGAAAAGAGGGAAGCTCCATAATAAACGGTTCGACCTCCCATATGCTGCAGGAGAGGGTCCTATCCGTCAGAGGAGGCCGTTCTGTCGTCCTGGTGAGACAGGAGTTTGTCGGACGATTCCCGGGAATTCTCGTCGATAGATCTTCGTCGGGGAACTCTGCTTACATGGAGCCAAACGCTATAATACCTATAAACAATAAAATAGTGGACGTCCGTCAGGACGAGATAGACGAGGAACGCAGGATTCTCAGGGAGCTTACTTCGATGGTGCTGTCCAGAAGAGGCGCTGTAGAGGACGCCCAGGAGGTAGTGGCGACCTTGGACATGCTTTATGCCGTTTCGGAGGTCATGGACGGCAGAAGATGGATCCTGCCCGACATGGTCGAGGGGACCGGCTTTAAATTCTTCAACGTGTATCATCCTATGTTGGGAAAAGGTGCGGTTCCAATAGATGTCCGATGTGGTGGGGCCTTCAGGATACTCGTCGTTACCGGCCCTAACACTGGAGGAAAGACCGTTGCTCTGAAAACCGTCGGGGTCTCGGTCATACTTGCCTGGTGTGGTCTGCCTATCCCGGCGGTAGAGGGCAGCCAGGTGGGGCAGATATCCGCCCTGTTCGCCGATATAGGGGATGAGCAGAGCATAGAACAGAGCCTCTCTACCTTCAGCGCTCACCTCAAAAAGGTCGTTTAGGTCCTGGACGAGGCTGATGAAAGTTCTCTTATCCTTTTGGACGAATTAGGTGCTGGAACCGACCCTCAGGAGGGAGCTGCTCTAGGGGTCGCCCTGCTGAAGACCCTTCGAAGAAGGGGATGTCTTGTCCTCGCCACGACCCATCACAATCCGATAAAGAAATTTGCCACGACGGCGGAGGGGGTGGAGACAGCCAGCGTGGATTTTGACCTACAGACTCTGACTGCGACCTACCGGTTGATAATGGGCATTCCGGGACAGAGCAACGCCTTGGCCATAGCCGAGAGACTTGGCATGCACCAGGAGGTCATACTGGAGGCGAAAAAGGCCCTTCACAGCGGCGAGGCCTCCATCGAGGTTATGATTGGCGAGCTCCAGAAAAAGACCCTGACCCTGGAGTCCATGGAGCTTGCCATCGGTCAGGAGAGGGCCTCCATAGATGAAGCGAAGCGTAAGCTGGAGTCGGAGAGAAGGGAATTCGAGAGACAAAAGAGCCGTTTGCTTGTAAAGGCGGATAAAGAGGCTGAAAGGATAGTCGACGACGCCCAGGCCAAGGCCAGGGAGATGTTGAAGGGCCTGGATGAGGCGGCAAAATCCGCAGCTCACAGAGAGCTGGGCAAGCACCGCGAGGGCCTCAGTCGCTCGAAGGAGAGGTCGAGGATCCGCCAAAACGTCATCGAGGCCAGGGAGATAATTGACAAGGGGCCGATATCCTTAAAACCAGGTGATGTCGTTCAGATATCGGGCTCGTCCGTTCCAGGGGAGATACTGTCCCTTGAGGGCAAAAAGGCCCTGGTCCTCATGGGAGGGCTGAGGGTCAAGGTCGATCTCAAAAAGCTGGTTCCCAGCGATAAAAGGATAAAGCCAGAGCTGTCCGGGCCAGTCCTGTCGATACAGAGACCTGTGGGGGTCCCTAGCTCTATAATGGTCAGGGGGATGACCGTGGACGAGGCTATGCCTCTGGTGGCAGATTACCTGGACAAGGCGGTCAGGGCCGGATATGGCGAGGTTACGGTTATCCATGGCAGGGGAGAGGGAATCCTGAGAAGAAAGGTCCACGAGCTCTGTAAAAGGCTATCCTACGTGTCCAGCTTCCGCCTTGGGGAAAACGGCGAGGGAGGATATGGGGTTACCGTGGTGAACTTCAGGGAATAACCGAACGATTCCCATCCGCTCTTGACCTGGCGGACCTTTCGATGTATCCTATCTCGGTGGTTTTACGCGCGCCTGTAGCTCAGCCGGATAGAGTGCTGGCCTCCGGAGCCAGAGGTCGTGGGTTCGAATCCCGCCGGGCGCGCCACTTCTTAGCATATTGAGCCTCGCAGAGGCGTTAAAAACCCGCCTGATGGCGGGTTTTTGTTTTTTTCTGGACAGGAGCATCGCCGTGGGAATGCCCTAGATGTGTTGTATAATCGAGAGGTCTTCGAGAGATTGGCAGGGGGTATACAGTTTGAAAAACATAAACATCATTATAGCCTGTGTTTCTATATTGACTCTCGTCGCTGTAGGGGTCGTGCTCAAGGCCGCTCAGAGCGTCATATTGCCTTTCGTCATTGCTTGGCTTCTCTCGTATATATTTGGGCCTGTGGTCCGTTTTATGGCCAGACGCAGGATACCCATAGTCTTTTCCGTGGTTTTGGTCTTATCGATCCTATTAGGGGTCTTTTACCTCGGCATATTTTTTCTGAACACCAGGATAGTGGCCTTTGCCGCTGCCTATCCGAGGTATTACGATCAGCTTATAGTCCTGAC
>JAQUTB010000333.1 GCA_028709985.1 Dethiosulfovibrio sp. | reverse complement strand
CACCACCCTGGTCGAAGGCGTCGCAAGGGGGGTGGACATGTTCGACTGCGTGTTGCCCACCAGAAACGGCAGGAACGGTACCTTGCTCACATCTAGAGGCAAGTTCAACATAAAACACAGCCGCTTCACCTCCGACTGGGGGCCCATCGACCCGGACTGCGACTGCTATGCCTGTAGGGAGTTCAGCCGAGCCTACATAAGGCACCTCTACCGGTCTGGTGAGATCCTGGCTGCCAGGCTATGCAGCTGGCACAACCTCAGATTTCTGATAAAGCTGATGAAACGGGCCAGACAGTCCATTCTGGACGGGACATTCCCCTCCTTCAGGAGGGAGTTTCACTCCCTCTTCGGCGAGGATAGCCCGATATGATCGTAAAGGTCGACAGATGGAACCCGGACGGGAAGGCGATAAAATCGGCGGCGACGGTGCTTTCGGCAGGTGGTCTAGTTGCGTTTCCCACCGAGACCGTCTACGGGCTTGGGGCTAACGGCCTGGACGGCAGGGCGGTCTCGTCCATATTCCAGGCTAAGGGCCGCCCTTCTGACAACCCATTGATACTTCATTTTGGAGACATACAGGATGTCTCTAAGGTCGCAATTGTGGACGAAAGGGCCATGGGGATAATGGACTCCTTCTGGCCCGGGCCTCTAACGTTGGTGTTGCCCGCGAAGGACAATGTCCCCAAGGAGGTCACCGCTGGGCTCAACACCGTAGGGGTAAGGATGCCGTCCCATCCTGTGGCCCTGGCGTTGCTCCAGGCCTGTGACTTTCCCGTGGCCGCCCCAAGCGCCAACGCCAGTGGAAGGCCTAGCCCCACCGATGCCGACACTGTGGCGTCTGACCTGGGGGATAAAGTCGACGTGATATTGGACGGAGGTGCGACAGATCTAGGCCTTGAATCGACGGTCTTGGACGTGACGGGTGAACGTCCGGTGCTATTGAGGCCAGGAGGATTTCCGGTGGAAGCTCTTGTAGAACTGCTAGGTCCTATCTCTCTACCAAAGGGTGAGCTTGAGTTGAAGAGATCTCCCGGGACCAGGTATCGTCACTATGCCCCAATATTGCCTATGAGGTTATTTTTTGACGATAAGCCTATTCCTGTGGAGAGAGGCGAGAGATGGGCCTTCGTGGGATTTTCCCAGCCTCCCTTCGGAGCGAGTAGGTCCATAGTCTTTACCGACCTCGACTCATACGGCAGAGGACTGTTCGCCGCTATGAGAGAGCTCGAAAAATTGCCCATCGACGTCATAATCGCCCAATGGCCGGACGATAAGGGCATAGGACTTGCGATAAGGGATCGTCTCACCAGGGCAGCGGGGATGGAATAGAAAAGCGTTTCTTCCTAAGGGGCTTGTCAATCTCTCTCCTGGCTGATAAAATACTCCTCGTTTCAGAGATACGCCCGGGTGGCGGAATTGGTAGACGCGCTAGATTCAGGTTCTAGTGGGCATACGCCTGTAGGAGTTCGAGTCTCCTCCCGGGCACCATCTACTTAGGGGTGCTGATGCGCGAAAAAATCGCGATAAGTATATGGGTCGTATTGTGTCGTTGACATAATGCGGCCTTTTTGTTATTTTTATTGTTCTTCAGTATGGAGAGTTTTATCCTCACTTTTGAGACATAGGGAGGTCGTAAGCCTTATGGCCGAATTCGTACCAGTGGGCAAAAAGCGCAGCCGTCTTACCTTCGGTCGTGCCAGGGACCTCGTTGAGATCCCCGACATGGTCGAGGTCCAGCGAGACTCCTACGTTAGCTTCTTTCAGGAGGACCGTGATCCAGATGACAGGGAAAGCATAGGTCTACAGGAACTTCTCGACGAGATCTTTCCCATCGAGAGTTACGACGGCTCTTTTTCCCTTGAGTTCGTCCGTTACTACCTGGACAGGCCAACGACCACCCAGGAGGACGCACAGCAGAAGGATTGCACCTGGCATCGTCCCGTCAGGGCCACCATCAGATTGATCAACCGGAAGACCATGGAGATAAAGGAAGAGGAGATCTTCCTGGGTGACTTCCCGATGATGACCGAGAGAGGCACTTTCATAATAAACGGGACGGAAAGGGTCGTCGTCAACCAGTTAGCCAGATCGGCAGGAGTATACTTCAAGGTCGACTATTCGGCCCCTGCGGCTGAGATCTACACAGCCAAGATAATCCCCGACAGGGGAGCGTGGCTGGAGTTCGCCATGGGAAGCGGAGACACCCTCTACATAAACATCGATAGCAGAAAGAAGCTCCCAGGGACGCTCTTGCTGAAGGCTTTTGGCGTGTCCTCCAACGAGGAGCTTCTTCGCGCCTTTGACGGGGAGATCGAGGAGGTAGACCTCTCCGAGGAAGATCTTCTCGGACGGCTTCTGGCGGAGAACATCGTAAACGACGCTGGTAACGTGGTCATAAGGAAGGAAAACCGCATAGGCAAGGAGCAGCTAGAGATCCTGTGGGAGATGAACCGATCCAGGGTCAAAGTCTGGAAGGTAAGCCCTGTCCTTGCCGCCACCCTTGAGAAGGACGTCGCGGATAACACCGACGAGGCCATGCTGGAGATATTCCGCCGACTGAGGCCAAATGAGCCAGCCAGGATAGAGAACGCCAAGGAGTATTTTGATACTCTGTTCTTCGACCCCAGGAGATACACCCTAGGGAGGGTCGGTCGTTACAAGCTCAACCGTCGCCTTAAGCTGGATGTGCCTATGAACGAACGACTCTTAACCGTTGACGA
>JAQUTB010000332.1 GCA_028709985.1 Dethiosulfovibrio sp. | reverse complement strand
ATAGGGCTTTCTGATGGAGAATATCTTTATTTAACATCATACGGTTCTTTTATGCTTACTACCATATGGGTCACTGCCTTTCCGCTGCTGTTTCAGAGGCTGGACTCGGTTCCGGGCCTAGCAGGGCATCTCCTTGGGGTTGGGTTCTCCCTGTCTTTATTGGTATCGTGTCTTTCCAGTCAGCCACTGTCGGGAGGCTTTATGATGTCCTTGGCTGGACTGTCCTTCACCGGCGTTTTTTGGAGTCGATTAGGCCATAACTATCGCCAGTTAGGAAAGCCCTTGGCCTCCTTTTGGGGAATAGTCGTAGCTGGAGCCTCCTTAGTTGGAGTCTCTAAAGGGGTAACCCTTACAGCAATTATGGTGATCCCGATGGGACTTTACGCTCTTCCCTTCGTGGAGGCTTCGCTGAACTTCATAGCTCAATCCCTCCCCTCAGGTAGGGGATCCAGGCTTTCCATATACCACAGGATGATAGACAGAGGGATAGACCATCCCAAGGCGGTTAAGTTTGTTACATTCCTCTGCTTGTCTATAGGAGCGGTTATCTCCTTCGTTCAGATGGGTATAGATGACAGGACAAGGCCTATCCTGGCCGCTATCCTGGGTATCTCTGCCGTTGTGGGGCTATCCTGCGTGAGAGGAGTCAAGTCGGGTCGGGTTTCGTCTAAAATGTGGGGTATACCTATGGACGGTATATCCATGAACTACGCTTTATCCAAAACGAGATCAAGGATAATAAGCGAATCCTCCTCTGCCATGATCGTCACAGCCAACGCTCTCTGCCTTTATCGTACCCGAAAGGATCCCGTCTATAGTGACGTGGTCAGAAGATCTTGGCTCACACTGCCAGACGGTGCTGGTCTGGTCTGGGCGATGAAACTGTTAGGAATACCCGTAGTCGAAAGGGTTGCCGGAATAGATTTTATGCACGGATTAAGCAGACTTTCCGCTGCGGAGGGGTGGCCGATATACCTTTTGGGCAGCAGACCTGGAGTCGCGGAGGAGGCAGGACAGAGGCTGAAGGATCTTTATCCTGGACTGATAGTCGCAGGATCTAGAGACGGATATTTCTCCGATGAGGACGATGAAGAGATAGTCGATCGGATAGTGGCGTCCGGCGCAAAGGTCCTTTTTGTGGCCCTTGGTATGCCAAAGCAGGATCTTTGGCTGGATAAGCACCTTAACAGGATGAACGGAGTCATAGGAGTTGGCGTTGGAGGGAGTCTTGACGTTGTCTCCGGCAGGCTGAAGAGGGCTCCTGCACTGTGGCAGAAGATGGGAATGGAATGGCTGTACAGGCTTATCCAAGAACCCAAGCGTTTTCGACAGGACCTTGATCTGGGGCTTTTTGTTCTGACTGTTCTTCTCGATAAAATTGGTCTAACGGACGGTGATAAAGAAGATGAATACCATCGTAGCTGAGGACATTATGAGCAGGGATCTAACCGCTGTTATGGAGGACGATAGGCTTTTGGATGCCCTTCACGTGCTATACAGCCATAGCCTATCGGGATTGCCGGTTATAGACGAAAATTGGGAACTCGTAGGATATCTATCCGAGTCGGATATCTTGAAACCGACTATACCTACATATCTGGAGATATTGGCCCAGAGTTCTTTCTTCGGTGAAGAGGAAAACCTCCTTTTTCAGAGGTTTGGGGCTATGAAGGACGACCTGGTCAAGGATATCATGCACAAAGACCCGGTGTTCGTCTCGCCGCAGACAAATATAATGACCGTGGCCGATTTAATGCTGAGAAAGCAGATAAAAAGGTTGCCTGTCGTAGAGTCATCCAAGCTGGTCGGAGTGATAGATCGAGGTGCTTTCTGCGAGTTTTTGATGGAAGGCGGCTCTAAAGGTGCGTAAGGACGAAGATCCCAAGGGACAGGAAAAGGTCTGGGTTGAGTCAGCCAAGTTGGAGGAGGCTCGAGTTCTGCTTGCTCAGGAATTTGAGTCTCAGAAAACTGAGATATTGGCTCAGATTTCCATGGCTAAAAATAGGTTGGACGAGATGACGTCTAACACTATCAAAAAAGTCGAATCTGAGCTACCGGAGAAAATGTTGGCCGTCGAGAAAGAGCAAAGAGATAATTATATGAGAGCGATGACGGATGTCGATAAATTTAAGGAGGCTTTGTCCTGTCTGCCCTTGGACGAGATAATAGAGAGATCTTTTCTCGCCGTATCCGGGCTTACCTCAGAGGGGGAGGGATAAAGTTGATAAAAAAGATGATCCGAGTCGCCATATGGGGGCTTATGTCAAGACAGAGGGAGATAGTTTCTTTTCTGCATGATGAAGGTCTTCTCCACCTTGAATACAGCGACTCCGTCAAGATGAGTGCGAAGGACTCAGATTCCCTCAGGTTGCTGAGGGGAAAACTTATGGGAATGATCGAGCTGTTAGGCTGGGATGGCTGGGACGATATAAGCGATGGCTATATAAGAGACGTCGATGCCAAGCTTGATCTGCCGTTTTCCCAGTTGGTCACCGAGATAGACGGGAGTCTGGATCACTTTAAATCTCAGCTTTCAGCGTTATTTGAAGAGCAGGAAAGCCTTAAGAGACTAAAAAATAGACTGAAAAAAAACAAAGAGATAATCTATCGGTTTAAGTCTTTTGTAGAGGAGCACTCCAGGGAAAACAGATCCGTGTCGCTTTGGTGGGTAAAGTCCGACAAAGTGGCGGATGTCGTTGGTCAGCTACAGTCCAATATTAG
>JAQUTB010000331.1 GCA_028709985.1 Dethiosulfovibrio sp. | reverse complement strand
CATACCTTGATGAAGGACACGTCGCTCAACTTGATCAGCTGGGCTATCTCCTCCGTCACTATCTGGTCTTTAACGGCAAGGACCTGACCGCCGGCCAAAATGTCCTCCGCAAGGTAAGCCACGTCGACAAGCTTGTCGATCTCCTCGGCGTCCCTTACCCTTACCGGCCTGGGTTCCTCCGACGTTATTACCGAGAGCTGACCCAGAGTGAGAGGCTGTCCAGCCTCGACGAGCTTTCCGTCCCTGGACTCGAACGGGTCTATCAGCTCAAAACCCTTTAATTCTTTGCGGAAAGAGGCCTCTCCTACGATGACCCTGAGAGGACCAGCCTCATCGGACATGTCTATCTCGGTCAGGGACGCTCCAGGTACCAGAATAGATCTGATAAGATCCTCGTCCAGAGGCTCTCCCTTCCTTTTGCCCAGGTCGTTCTTTCCAGCCCCTACGAGCCCTAAGAAGGCCTTGCCGGAGAATATTTTTATGGCCTCATGTATGTTATTTTCATTTTCTTTTTCTATGATTGCAGTCTCTGCCTCGACGTCCCCTGCCCACACAAGATCCCCTGCGACGAAGGCGGTATCCCCTTCGTCCATGACTTTAACCCTGTTAACAGGAGCCACTTTACGGAGTATTACCTCTATGTGTTTGTTGTTTATGGAGACGCCCTGAGAACGATAGACCTCCTGGATGCTGTCGACCAGGTACTTCTGGACCGAATCCTGCCCCACGACCTCGAGCAGCTGTTGTGGATCGATGTAGCCCTCCGTAAGCTTCTGGGTCTTGGTCACGTTCTGCCCCTCCTCTATGAGGAGGTTCTGGTTCGTCGGGATGTTGTACATAACCTTCTGTTCGTTCTCCTGGTCGTCAGGGATGATGATTACCTTCCGTTTACCCTCCATCTCCCTGATCTCTGTGACTTTACCGTCCACTCCAGCCAGAACTGCGACTTTTTTAGGACGCCTTGCCTCGAAAAGCTGCTCGATCCTCGGAAGGCCCTGGGTGATGTCCTCTCCCGAGATTCTGACCCCTCCTGTGTGGAAGGTTCTCATCGTGAGCTGAGTTCCAGGTTCGCCGATGGACTGGGCTGCGACGACACCGACAGCCTCGCCTATATCGACCATTTTTCTGGTCGCCAGGTCGGTCCCGTAGCACTTCTGGCATATTCCGTGCCTGGTGACACAGCTCATGGGACTTCTAACCCAAACCTCTTTGAGCCCACATCTGTCTATCTCGCTGGCCAGGGACGGGGTGATAAGTTCACCCTTAGGGACCAAAATCTCGCCTGTAGCAGGAGAGATAACGTCCCTGAGGGCGGTCCTCCCGGAAAGTCTTTCACTGATCGGGATAACGACCTTACCGTCGCTCTCGAGCGGCTCTATTTTGACGCCTTGGTCCGTACCACAGTCGACCTCGGTGATTATAACATCCTGAGCGACGTCGACGAGACGACGGGTCAGGTATCCCGATTTAGCCGTTCTAAGAGCGGTATCGGCCAGTCCCTTTCTGGCTCCGTGGGTGGAGATGAAGTACTCCAACATGTTCATTCCCTCACGGAAGTTACTCGTTATGGGGTAGTCGATAATTCGGCCGGTGGGATCCGCCATGAGGCCCCTTATGCCAGCCATCTGAGCGAGCTGACCCTTACTTCCTCTAGCTCCGGAGTCGACCATCATCCTGACCGGATTGTCGTGGTGCATGTGTCCGAGGATGGCGTCTCCTACGTCAGCTGCGGCCTTGGACCAGAGAATTTCCTTCTGGAGAAGGTATTCGTCCTCGTTGAGTATCCCCATCTCGTACTGGTCCCTGATCTCGTCGTCCTCGATCAAGGAATCGGTGACGACCTTGGCCTTTTCTACCGGAACTATGACGTCGGTTATACAGAAGCTAAGGCCGCTCAAAGTTGCCCAACGATAGCCCAGCTCCTTTATGGAGTCTAGAAGCTCCACCATCTCCTGCCTGGTTACCATGTCGTATCCTATATCCAGGAGCTTGGAGACATCCTTCTTGCCAAGCTGGCCATCGAGGAAACGGATCCTCTTGGGAAGGTGGCTGTTGAAAAGGACCCTTCCGGGGGAGGTCTCTATCCACCTCTTGCCCTCGTCTACGAAGGAGATCCCCCACTGGGGCTCTTGATCCGACCAGTCCTTCCAATCCTTGTTCCATCTGAGGCGGATCTTGGCGTTTACGTGTACAACCCCGTGATCGAGGGCTCCCAGGACGTCCTCAAAGTTCTTAAAATAGAGGCCCTCTCCGGTCATACCGTCCCTCATGTTGGTGAGGTAGTATATCCCCAAGACCATGTCCTGAGCTGGTGCGACTATGGGTTTCCCGCTGGCGGGGGAAAGTATGTTGTTAGCCGCCAACATGAGCATTCTGGCCTCGGCCTGAGCCTCAACGGAAAGAGGGACGTGGACGGCCATCTGGTCGCCGTCGAAGTCGGCGTTGAAGGCGGTACAGACCAGAGGATGAAGCCTTATGGCCTTGCCCTCCATCAGCACCGGCTCAAAGGCCTGGATGCCAAGACGGTGCAGGGTCGGAGCACGGTTCAGCATGACAGGATGATCCTTTATGATCTCCTCGAGCATACCCCATATCTCCTCTTTGCCCCTCTCTATCATCCTTTTGCCGCTCTTTACGTTGGGGGCTACTCCCTGTTCGACCAGCTGGTGTATGACGAAGGGCTTGAACAGCTCCAGCGCCATCTGTTTGGGCAACCCACACTGA
>JAQUTB010000020.1 GCA_028709985.1 Dethiosulfovibrio sp. | reverse complement strand
CTCCTCCCACAGATCGCCGTCGGGGTCCATTTTGTTGAGGCCAACAACATGGTCCGGCCCCGGGCACTCTCTCGGGCACTTGAGGCAGCCTATCACCACCTCAGCGTCCCTTTCGCACCAGGCGTGAGCCTGGCGCATCGGATCGTGGGGGCAGGTGTAAAGAGTGGTCCGTTCCATTTTGGAACTAACCACGGTCATGGGCGCACCACCCACTTCTCCCACGCCCCGTCCTCGGTCGTCGAAAAAGGGCCGTGAGCGTGACAGAGAGGGCAGGTGCAGGCGTACCGAGCAGAGAGAGCTATCGCTATCTTGCCAGTCTCGTCCAGGTAGGGGTTCCCTCCCAGAGTAAGGAGGTCCTTTTCCTGAAGGGAGCCCCCACACCAGGGGCAGGCTAGAGAGTCCCCGGCTTCCCGCTTATTCCAAGAGGCCTCGGCCATCCTTGCGCCGTCTCCCTCAGCCTTAACAGCTTCCGCCTCTCGTCCCATGTCCCACTCGCTGACATCCGTCCAGCTGAAACCGTGCTGAATCGGGCCCATGGCTCCACAATGACGGCAAAAGACGTATTGCTCCACCCGCCGGTCATATAACCTCAGTTCCAGCTTGCGACCGCAGAACGGACAGGGGCTAAGGGCGGTCATAAACGATCCTTCCAGACATCCCAACAAGCCTCACAGTAGATCTCGCCATCAACCACATGGCTGACCTCGGCAAAGTCCTGGTCACCGCACTTGTCGCACGTGATAACGCAATCACGGCAAACACATCTCTCTATGCGATCTATACCCTGGTACCTAAAGGCTATTTGCTCCTCAGAGAGAGATTTGCCGCATCTGCCGCAGACAAGGAGGGTCATTCCTCTCCCCCCTCGCCTGCCCCATAGTAGTCATAACAACATCTACTGTCAGATCTCCAACGATACCGGTGCGGAACGGTGCATTTTGCCCACTGGACCCCGTTTCGCATATCCACCTTGAGATGCTTGCATTGGGAGTATGCCCATTTCCCCTTCCCTTGACATTCCAAGGGGACCTTGTCCAACGGCAATTCTTTCATTTTATTCATTCCGTCCCCCTCGCTTTCTCGATCACATCCTCAATCTTTTGGGCAAAACCGAACTCGCTCCATGGAGCTACTGCCCCGTTCAGATGCCACCCTGCAACCCCCTCTGACTCGTCGATTACGCTGGCAAGCTCCTCCAGAGCCTCCAGGAGCTCGGCCTTCTCCGCTTTGAGTCGGTATATTTCGTTGGTGCATTTGCTGGTGGCTACGTCATGCCCAGCCATAATGGAGTTAGCAAACCATCCAATCAGCCGATCCTCATCTATCTCCGGGTGCTGCTTACAAAGCTCCTTCGCCCATACGCTAGCGTCCGTTTCATGGTTGCCGGTGAACTCCTTGCTCATCACGCCACCTCGCTTCCCATGTCCACTTTTGTCCATCAAAACAGCTCCCCCTGTCGCTCCTCGATCGCTCTCCGCTCGGCGGCCATCGACTCCTCCAGGATGGCTATCTCCCGCCGGATCTCCGCTTTTCGAGAGTCAAGATAAGTACGGTACAGCTCATCTTTTAACAGCCTCAGGCGTACATCAGATCTAAGATCCAAAGCAAAAACCTCCTTTTCCACAGGGCACTTATAAGTGCCCTGGATAAAGCATTGCAAACACTGGGGTTACACCATTTCAGGGCACTTTTGAGGGGGTAAACCTATTACCGCTAGTATATTTTTTTACTCCCTCTTTTCTTACTTACTACTCTTTTTAAAGTGCCCTAAGTGCCCTAAAGTAAAGAAAGACAGTAATAGCAAGGGTTTAGACAGGGCACTTGTGCTTTTTATAAGTGCCCTGTAAGTGCCCTAAGTGCCCTGGGCTATCTGGGGAAAATAAACTGCCTCTCCCCATCGGACTTTGCCTCAGACACCTCAATTCCCACCTGCTTTATGGTCTGCTTGAACCTCTGAATAAACTTAGTTCTGCTCATAGGTTCATGACCTGCGTCACGGCACCAGTCTTTATACATCTTGTAAAGCTCAGACCTCGGAATCCTGCCGGATAGCTCCGTCTCCTCCATGAATCCCATCAGAGGGTTTGTGGTCCTCATGAAGCTATCCATCAATTCGCTCTGATCGCCGGTCACCGTAAATTCCTTCGCTTCTCGCAGGATCTTGTACCCCTGATAAGCCCAGTTAAAGATGCCTGGCAGCTCTTCTCTTAGCTTGTCCGTAAGCCCCTTGTCCGCCTTCTTCTCCCCGTGCTCCAGCTTCGGTGAGTCTGTAAACTTGGCGTTGAACCCTACGAAACACATCCTCCTCAAGAAACCTGTCGTGGTGTCCCGGCTTTGAATAAACTCGTTTCCGGCGATTATCAGCTTGGTTCTGGGCCGGAAGGTAAAAAAGTCCTTGTTCTTGTAGCAGCCGTTTATCATGTCGCCTACGACGATCTGCTTGAAGATCGACTCGGCTCCCTTAACGTCTGTCCTGGTCTCTGTGGAGATATTGACGATCGAGGTCAGCAGGTGAATCCGTTGAAACGGCTCGACCAACCCACTCATCTCCACGTTGGAGACGTTCTCCAGGCCGAACAGATCCGCCAGGATATCCAAAAAAACGCTCTTGCCGTTGGCTCCATCCCCTATCAGGAAGAAACACTTCTGGAGGGAGTTATCCGAGAAGAGGACATACCCGGCGATCTCCTGAAGCAAAGCTATCCGCCGCTCATCCCCGAGGCATACATCCTCGACGAAGGAGGCCCACCTAGGGGCGTAAGCATCGGGGATGTAGTCGTAGGGAACCTGGACGGAGGACATAAACGTCTCCGAATGCTCCTTTTGCTCCCCTGTCTCCAGGTCCAGCACGCAGTTCCTGAAGTTGAACACCGATTGAGCGTTGAACCGCTCCGTCGAGACCGTCTCCGCTTTCAGCAGGACGAAAATAGAACTCACCCTGCCACCAGACCTGTAGGTCCCTAGAGCATCCGATATGTACCCCTTGATCTCGCTGTCTCCCCTGCGCTTCCAGACACCCTGGTCGTATTCGTAGAACCCCAGAGCGTCGAAAAACTTGAGCCTGTGTTTATCCTTTATCTCCCTGACGATAAGGTCCTCCGGTGGGGGAGATAAAGCCTGCTTCTTGACCTGATCCAGCCAGCTTTTAGGGAAGCTGACGAGGTCGAAAAGCTCCACCAGCTCCGCTTTCCCTACATATCTGGCGGCCTGGAATATAAACGTTTTGAACTCTTGCCGATCCGTCAGACGTCGGCACATAACGGTTACCCCGTCTTCGGCAGAGGCGACAAGCTCCCTCAAGTCCCCAGCCTCGGCGTAGTAATCCGAGACGTCTTTCACCCCCTCAGGGAGGGTTCCGCATCGGAAATTGACGTGGTGTCGAAAAAGCATCTGGGACATGTTCGACTGGAAGCGGTTCCCTGCGTCGTCTGAATCAAAACAGAGGAACACCGTCTCCTGGCTTTTGCAGATATCAAGGACCTGCTTTAGGGATTCCTTGTTGAAATGGCCACCCATGGGGGAAAGGACTTTGTACCCCTCCTGCTCAAAAGAGAGGGCATCGAACGCCCCTTCGGTGATGACTAAAACTGAACTATCTCGGTCCAAGGTGTTCAATCCCCAGGGTATGTTCTCGTTCATGCCGTCCAAGGGGGCTTTTTTGTATTTTGGAACTGGTTTCTTTGAATCTGAACTAGAGTTATTATCATCGGGCGTGATAATTTCGGGGGTATCCGTGATAATTTCGCCCTGTTTTTTCACGTCTTGTGATAAAACTCTGGATACGTAATAAGCGATGTAACCGTTTTTCCAGTAGGGAATCACTAACCGAGAACCATCGAACCCAATTTTTAGACGGTCTACGGTCTCTTTACGGATTCCTCGCCTATACAGATAGAGACGGTGTCGTTCTTCCAGACTCTCATGCCACTTAAAGCACATATCACCTAGCCGCTGGGTGTACTCCCGCCATCCCGGATCATCTCCGCCGAGCTCCCTTATGGCCGCTCCCTTGTCTCCGTTGTGCCGGGCGACGGCGCAGAGGTCTATTACGTCGCCACCCACACAAAGCTTGAAGTCGTACCACCAGTCTTCATAGAAGGCTACACAGGTAGGATTGGACCCTCCTCCGAACGACTTCCATCGATCGCCTGTCTTGCGGACCGGGATATTCAGGACCGACCTGGCGTAGGAGATTACGCTGTATTTTTCCTTGATCCTCTGGATCCTGTCAGTTCCTCCCAATCCCATGGCCTCCCTTCATCGGCCGTCAGGAAGGTTTTTCCTGCTGCCATAGCGGCCTTAACCTGCTCAGCGTCAAAACGTCTCACCCCACTCCCCTCGAAATGAACCAGGAAATAGGCTTCAGCCCCGTGGTTAGCGCATTGGATAAGGGCGTTCACCTGAGCGGGCTTTGCGTTTTTAAGGCTCCATCTGGCCGTCTTGCTCTCTTTAGCATCAAAACAATGTAGCTTCCCATTGGAGAAGACTTCATAGTCGAAAGGCTCTCCCTCTAAAAAAACTCCATCCACGGTTCTCCTTGCGTGGTTCTTGTGCCCATGAATGCCACAACTACCTAAATACGCGATCACACGGTCTATCTCGTGCTCGAACCGGTATCCTCGCCTAGCCATTGAAGACCCTCGTCAAAATCTGGCTAGCCTCGAACTTGGTCATGTTGGTTACATCGGTTTCCGGAAACATGCGACAAACCATCTCCCTCTGTTTTTCCGTCGCCATATAGGCCCCCCATCCGTTCCTTGCACGACCTACGTCCCACAACGCCCGAGAGTCGGAGTGATCCCGGCACAGCCACTTGTAGACCCTGTCGTACACCCTCTGGGCCTTGACGACCTCGCCGTTACAGAGATGTATTCGGCCTAGGTGGTCTGGAGGGGGGATTCTGAGCTTGGGCTTGCTCAGCACCATCGAGCCGTCGGGCATCCTGAACCAGTTGACCCCATGTAGCTGGTACTTCATCTTCTTCGCCCAGAGCTTTACGTACTCCACGTTTTTGATGTAGAACTCCGGCTTGTCCATCTCCCTCGCTACTATCTCAGGAAGATCGAAAAGAGGCCCTTGGACCTCGTCTATCACCCTCTCAGGTATGAGCTCAGGCTCAAGCCCAACGAGAGAGGGAGCGGTACACAGACAGGAGCTCTCGGACACTCCAACGCAATCGATCAAGGTGAGGTGGTCCTTCCCTGGGCTAAGCCTGGTCCCTCGCCCCACCATCTGGGTATATAAAGAGATGTTCTGGGTTGGCCTGGCTATGATTACCGTCTCCACGGCTGGGAGATCGGTTCCCTCGGTAAAAACCATGCAGTTCACCAAACAGGGTATCTCCCCTCTTGCGAAGGCTTCCACAGCGTTGCTCCTGTCCTGCCCTCCTGATATGGCCACCGCTCCGGGGATCTTCTCCGCTATAGCTCTGGCATGGGCTACGCTGACGGCAAAAATAAGGGTAGGACCTTTGGCGTACTGTCTGTAGACATCGGCGATAGCCTGGTTGGCACTTTCTATGTTCACAGCCTTTTCAAGCTCTCCCGGGGCGTAATCTCCTAGCCTTCTGGCCACTTGGGATATGTCGAAGTCTATCCGTGCCCTTATGCAGTAGATATCCGAAAGCCAGCCGTTTTTTATCCCCCAGGGGAGATCCCTGTCGAAGACGATATCTTCGTAAATCCCCTCAAGGCCTAAGCCATCTGCTCTATTGGGGGTGGCGGTGAAGCCGACGTGAAGCCGGGGGCAGAAGTAGTCGAATATCCTGCGGTAGGTCTTTGCCACGGCGTGGTGAGCTTCGTCGGTCACTATCAGGTCAAAATCATCCCGTCCAAAATGCTCCAGCCGCCTGGAGATAGTCTGAACAGAGGCGGAGACTACCGACTCACCTCTTGACCGGTTCTTCCCCTGCTCTATGCCGAAAGAACAGGGAAAATACTTCGCTGGCTGTCTTACAAGCTCTTCCCTGTGGGAGAGAAGGAGCATCCGTCCTCTTCTGGGGATATTTGAAAACGTGACCGTCTTGCCGAGCCCTGTGGCCATCTGTACGAGGAATGCCCCGACCTCCGGTATTGAGGCGAGGCATTCCTCTTGATATGGGCGCAGTTTAAAATGGGATGTAGTCAGGTTCCTCACCTGCGGCGTAATCTTCTCTGAACGATCTTGGAGCGTTGCTCGGAGTGCTGTAGGAGGAGGAGGCTCCGTTGCCCTTCTCTACCCAGGGAGGAAGGTCCCCTTGCTTGGAGCGGAGGATAAAGTAGGACATCCTGGCTTGCTGCTTGCCGTCGTATAGCTCGTGCTTCACCCTGGCTGCTCCCACTTTGCCTATCCAGTTATTGAGATTCATGTCCCCAACGGGAATGCCAAAGGAATCGAATAACTGCCCAAGGTTCTGATCGGTGATCTCTGGCCGATCTTCCATAAACACGATGTAGTGAAAGAGCTTTGAGCCATGCCCTGAAACCGCCAACGTCAGCTTGATCATGTCCCTGCCGGTCTTGCTGATCTGCTCCTCAGCCTCTTCTATACGAACCCTATGGTCTCCCACAGGAACCAGCTCGAAAGACTTGTTCGGGTCATAGTTGTTTGAGTTAAATCTCCAGTTGATCATCTATACCAGCTCCTCAAATTTACAAAATCTCCGCTTCTGCAAGCGGTCCTTCGCCACCACGGTGCTCGATCCCTCCAGCTGGATGTACCTCTCTCCGTCTTTTTGGGATATGACAACCCGACCGACCACGTCACACAGGCCACAGATAAGGTCCACTATCTTTGCCCCGAGGAGAGGCCTTGCCTGGGTGTATTTCTCCCCTGAGGGAGCGACGAACTCCCTCAGCTCCTCCCATGCGGTGAATACGGTATTTCCACTCAGGGCCCTGAAACGACGGCAGTAGTCCGCAAGCTTGTACTGGACCTTGAGGTAATGCCCCATCTCAGGGGCTCCATCGTTCTTTCCCTCTCGGCCGTAGGCGGTGAGCATGGCCCGTTCAAGTTCGGAGAGAGAATCTATACACACGTTCTGATAGTCGTTTTTCTTCTCCAGCATGGCTATAAGCTCAGGCAGGTCCGAGAGAGAGGGGGCCAGCCTTACGATGTCCACATTGGCGTTGCCCTGTAGGACTGACGTGCCCTGGTCCACGTCTACGATCAAGGTAGATCCGGGCAACCCGCCCAGCAGGGTGGTTTTCCCGAAGCCTGGAGGGGCATACACAAAAAGAGTCTGTTTGTCCGCTTTGATATCCTTTGCCTTTAGAATCTGCATGTCGCAAGCTCCTCGCTTTCTCTTTCTTTCCTCACAAACCCCGTTATGATCTCCGGGTCGTAGTCCAGGCATATAGAGGCGTAGGAACACCCCATAAGGGAGCAATGGGAGGGGTTCCTGTAGAAAACCTTTCTCCGCCGGATCTCGCTCGCCAGCCCTCGAACCTCTGTTTCCGTCCTATCAAGTTCCTCTTCCGATCGATGCACCTCGAAAAACCTGACCTTCGTATCGTCGTACCACTCCCTGCACCGATCCAGGTATGCTTCCTCGGTCTCGCCCTGCTTGAGCCTAATGGAGGGCTTCTGGCATACCGTATATCTGACGGTTGTCACAGGCTCATCCCTCTGGAGGGAGAGAGCCAGCAGGTAGTAGGACACCTGATCGTCCCAGGCCAAATGGTTTACGTATTTCAGCCCTGAGGCCGTCTCTGTGCCGATGCTCTGTCCTGCGGTTTTATGCTCAACAGGGATTCCATCTGAGCAAACGGCGTCGATCTTGCCCCTCATGTGCAGGAAGGGAGTTATCGCCCAGTCAAACTCTTCCTCGACCTTGGCTATCTTCCAATCCCGCCAGGGTATGAATCTATCGAAAGCCTCAGCCATGATCCCCGGCAGTCCCGTATCGTCTATGCTCTGCCCGGTGAGGAGCCTTTCAAGCTGAGCGTGATAGTTGCTTCCGGTCTCCAATGCCGTAGGGGTCTTCTCTGGCTTGAGCATGTGGATGTACTGGAACTCGTATAGCTTGGGACATGACTTGTACGCCCTGATCATCGATGCCGTAAGGTCTATTCGTCTCGCCATGGTCTCTCCTCCTCCTCGTCTATCTGGTCTTCTTCTAGGGCCCTAGATAGGTCCCGGTAATAGTCCTCTGCACTGTCATAGTCTCTGGGATTGATGTACATCCCTACCGGCCCCCTTCGTGGTAAAATGAGGCATTGAAAGAAGTGTTTCTGCTTTCCCCCTTGCCCTCGGCGGCCACCGAGGCAGGGGCTTTTTTTCTGTACTCTGCTGCTAGGCGCTCTCTGTTTTTGCGGCCTCTTTCAGCGGACTGTTTGAGCTCCCCTTGCCAGTTGTAATACCCTTGGATACGTGTCCCTCTACATAGCTTGTTCTCCTTCATCTCCTAACCTCCTGATATAACCTGCTCACCTGTCCCGGTGGCAGGACCTCCTTGATGGGGACCTCCAGTCGGTGCTTTGGGATCTCATACCACCGAGGCCCCCATATCTTCCGCTTGATCAGCCTGGCTAGCCTTACCAACCACCACATACCAGCGTCCTTCTGATGATCCGCTCCGCTCTCTTGACGATCCTCCGAACCTTCGCCCTACGCTTAAGATCGCCATACCGGATGTGACCGTTCGCCACCAGCAAACAGATCAACTCTTTCGTCATATCCCCATCACCTCGCAAAACTCCAACAGGGCCTCGTCCTTACCTACGATCTTGCCGTTTTTGATCAGGACCTGCCCGGCTTCCGTCTCGAACACCGCTGTTTCGCTTGCCTCGAATGCACGCTTTGCCCTTTCTATCTCTGCTGCCATTGCCACTACCTCCTTTGTTTAGATGTCCCTATTTAGGGGGCGAACTGAAATACTCCTTCACGTCCTCCACCCTCCAACGGGTGATTGCTCCTTTTTCAAACGGAGGAGGAAACTCACCTGCCTCCACACGTCTGTACAATGTCGAGATTGAGTAGGTGGTTATTTTGCTCACTTCCTCAGGGGTCAAGAGCATCGGCTGAATGGCAAAAGATGCGATCCGCTTTTCCAGAGACGCTATCGACTTTTCAAGAGAATCTAGGCGATCCGCTCCTACTCCTGACTTAATAGCGTCAATCAACACAGGCAGAAGCCTCTCTGCAACACGTGCCGTTATGGTTTCATCCAAAGTCTCCACCTGCGTGGACATTTGAATACCTCGCCTCCTTTCTTTATGACAGTCCCCACTCCCAAAGCTCGTCTGAATGGATTCCCATTTCTTTAGTTTTGTCGTAGAGGTCATATACTGTGGCCTCTTCGCTCATGCCCTTGGCTACCGCCAGAACCGCCTTAGCGGTGTCACATTCTGCCAGGGCGATTACTCTCCCCTGCACGTGGATCGCTGGAGTGTTGGAGCATCTTCGATATGCCTTGTTGACCGGTTTCATGAGGCCACCTCCTTCTCTACATAGCGACAGTTCCGTCTCGCTTGCTTGCCTCTTCCCTCGCTTGCTCGTTCATCTCTTGGGCCTTGAAGAGAAACCGCTGGGACTTCTTCTCCTCCATCGTCCTCAACTCAGAGGACCTCTCAAGAAGCTTCATCCTCTTCTCCTCAGCTGAGTTGATCCCTCTCTTTACCGAGTAGGCCAAAGAATCTATTTCTTGCTTAGACATTTTGCGGACCTCTCGGTAGACCCTTTCTCCGTGGCTTGAAGCTATTACGGACATGGCCCCTAGTGATCTCAAAAGCTTTCGGGCCGCTCTTTTCATGGAGGACTCCATGGCCTCTTCGCTCGATATCTCCAGACAAGAAGAAATGATGTCCGTTGCGTCCTGGATAGAGAGTCCCTGCCTGGAAGCCAGCCTCTTTTTCAGCTTTGATTCCGTTGCTTTAGTTAGTCTTAGGGAGGACAAGGAGATCCCCACCCTTCTTTATTGTGTTTGGCTTTGCCGCTTGAGCTACCTCCAGTGCTTCACAGGCTGTCCCCATGAGTATCTTTAGATCGACGATGATCCTGTCTAGCTGTCTCTCTGGGACCGGCCTCCCTGTTTCCTGCACTGCGTTTAGAATCATGATTTTTATGTTGGAGGCCGCCTCTATCACCTCTGTGAGCCGTTCAAGCGAAGCCTCCGCTACTGACTCAGCTTTTTTGAACTTGAGGTCTCTTATCTCCGCCTCCAGCCTTTCCTTCTTCCGGCGTAGCTTGTCAGTTGAATCCGCAAAAGCTTGGATCTCTTCGAGCTTTTGTTTGGTCTGGACTAATTCCCTCTCTATCCGCTCCTTCTCCCTGAGCTTCTCCGTTGCCTCCCGCTCCTTTGCCTCCAGGAGCTTCAACCTCTCTTGGGTCTCCATTGGCAGGACCTCTTTCACGACCTCCACTTCCTTGGCGACTTCTTTGATGACCTCGATCTCCTGCGGCTTCTCTGCCAGCTTCCGACGCAGGTATTCAACGGTGGTCTGGTCCTTTTCCTTAGATGCCTGGAGGCTATCTATCTCCGCTTGGAGCCTTGCTAGTTCCGCTAATGCTGAGGTCTGGTTAAGGTTTAGGGTTTTTATTTCGTTGGGTTCATCCGGCTTTGCCGGAGTTGCGTCTAGTTCTGATGCAATTACTGTTCTGTTCCGTGCTACCGTTGTTTCATTTACCGCCGCCATGCCAGCCACTTCGACATTGGTGATACTGTCTAAGCTCCGGCCTTCTTCCAAGAGGAACTTGAACGCCATCTTGACCGCTCTTCGCTTGTCTTCGTTGGTCCGTCTTGCCCCATGTGTAGCGTTCGCCTTCATGGAGCAAAGCAGGGCATCTCGGAGCCCTCCAGGCTTAACCTCTGCGTCGATTTCATCCATCCCAGCCTGTCTCGTTGCATAGATCCGGTGGAATCCATCTGCCAGCCACTTGTCTGTACCATCGTCGAACACGACGATTGGAGGGAACTTTGCACCGCTGGACATGGCTTCCGAGTATTCGTTTACAAGATTCTGGTCCAGCGAGACTCGGCTCTGGGTGTCTCCGTCAAGCCTGATTGACTGGATCTTTATGGTTGCCATCCGCTAACCTCCTTCAGGAACCCATCCGTGGGGCAAGTGTTTTTATCTCGCTTATGACTAAAGGCTCCTCATCCTCGTCTCTTTTTCGAGGGGAAATGTTGCTAGATCTCTCCTCCTCTATCATCCTGTCCAGCTGGTTCTTGTATTCTTCATATATGTTGATCCTTATGTCCTTAGGGGTGCTTTCTACCTGCGACTGGATTACCCTGATCAGCATTTTTATTGTCGTTAAGGCGTCCCCGTACTCGGCTATCCCAAGATGGCTGTCTGTATCTATGGCGATAACTACCCCGTTTATGTTTCCTGACAGCCCCTCCAAAACGCCTTCCAGAGCCTCTCTTGCTTCATCCGCACTGTATACTGTTTCACTCATGCTTCTACCTCCCTCTCTCCATATCCGCCTTGACGCACTCAACTACGGTCTGATTGATGGACTTGCCATCCTGCTCCGCTTTGGCTTTGAGCTCCCGGTAAACCTCGACCGGCCATCTCAGGGTCGAAACGACGACTTCCATTCCCTCACCTCCCTATCCGGTGTTTTAGTGTTTTAGTTGAAACGACTAATGTTGATGCAGTTATAGCACCGTAGGGGTAAAATGTCAACTAATACACCAACCAACTAAAAAAGGAGATGGTTCCTAATGGCAGTCCAGTTTTCTGTTCGCATCCCGGATGAATCTCATGCAAAGCTTCGTGTCATGGCAGCTTTCAAAGATGTCTCCCTCAACACTCTTGTGGCTGAGGCTCTTGAGAAGGAGATAAACTCTTGGGAAGAGAAACACGGACCCCTTCCACAGCCTCCAGCAGATATCGACTGATTAGCTGGTTCCTGCTGACGTCCAGGTCTGCGGCGATAAAATTGAGCCTGCGGTACAAGTCGTCAGACAATCGAATCGAAAACTGAACGCCTCCGCTCTTTGCGGGGGTTTTCTCTTTCATGCGCTCACCCTCCCTTCTCTCAAGAAGCAGTTTTCTCTCTCCGCTGAATGGAGCTTAGAATCTCCTCTGACAGTGGAGCTAAAGCCTCAAGAAGGTCTATGAAAGCCTCGTTCTCTGGATGATTGATCTCTCCGTTGTCTCCTACATCCAGCATTAGCCTCATGACTTCCTCTGGCTCATCGCACTGACGATATAAACCTCCAATAACCTGGATTAAGTTACAAAGCTTTGACTGGAGAGTCCTAAAATCCAAAAAACCCTTCTTCCCCTCTTCCCTAAAAGATGGAACCCATCTCCTTCCGACAAGCTCATCAATCGAACATCCAAAAAGATCCGACAAGATAATTGCTTTTTCTATTGGAGGTCTACGCTGTCCGGCCTCATATCGTCGGATGCTTTTTACTGATATCCCTGTTTCATAAGCTAGAGCTTCTTGTGAAAGTCCCATCTTCTTTCTTTTCGCTTCCAAAGTCTCGCCATACACTTTCATCACCTCCCCTCAAGGGGACCGTTTGGTCTGATTTGGACTACAACAGACCAAACGGTCCTATGTCAAGGGAGAAAAAGCAAAAAGAGCCCCATTCAGTCGCTTTTAAGCACCCC
>JAQUTB010000019.1 GCA_028709985.1 Dethiosulfovibrio sp. | reverse complement strand
GGCCGAGCTGGGAGCCATGGGCAAGAGGGTTCTGGTGATCGACGCTGACCCCCAGGGCAACTGCTCCAGCGGGATGGGACACGACAGGGAGGCCTCTCAGTCAAGCCTCTACGACATACTGATAGAGGGTAACACAGCAGAATCGGTCATAGTGGACACCGCTTGGGAAGGGGTATCGCTCATACCGGCTAACATAAACCTGGCTGGGGCTGAGGTTGAGCTGTCCTCTGCGATAAGCAGGGAGTCGAGACTGAAGAACTCTCTGTCTTCGATCTCGGAGAGGTTTGACGTCGCCATAATAGACTGTCCTCCCTCCCTCGGACTTCTCACCATAAACGCCCTGGTGGCAGCTGACAGGGTTCTCGTGCCGATACAGTGCGAGTACTACGCCCTCGAAGGCGTGGGACAGCTGGCCAGAACCATCGAGCTGGTCAGACAGTATCTAAACCCTAAGCTGGACTTAGACGGCATAGTGATGACTATGTTCGACGTGAGGACCAGGCTCGCAAACGACGTGGTGGGGGAGGTCAAGCAGGAGTTTGGGGACAAGGTGTTCGAGACGGTAATCCCAAGGAACGTATCCCTCTCGGAAGCCCCTAGCTACGGCAGGCCTATACGTTACTATCAGGAAAACTGCAAAGGGGCCATGGCCTACAGGACCCTTGCGGAGGAGGTGAGCGTTAGATGGCTCAAAGAAAGTCTTTAGGCAAGGGGTTAGGTGCGCTGCTCCCCCAGGAGAGGAGGGACCCAGAGGAACTACCGATAAACGAGATAACCCCAAACCCGGACCAACCGAGAAAGGAATTCTCGGAAGGCTCACTGAGAGAGCTGGCCCAGTCTATAGAAAACCACGGCGTAATACAGCCTATACTGGTAAAAAAACGCGGAGAACAAAACGTCATAGTCGCGGGAGAGAGGAGATGGAGGGCAGCCTCCATGGCTGGACTTGAAAAGGTCCCGGTCAGATTTTTTCACGGCGACGACGAGAGCATCCTCCAGATATCGCTGATAGAGAACCTTCAGAGAGAGGACCTGTCGCCTCTGGAGATAGCCACGACACTACAGGAGATAATGCGGGAGCTTTCCATCACACAGGAAGAGATAGCGTCCAAGGTAGGTTGGAGCCGATCGGCGATAGCGAACAAGGTGAGGCTACTAAAGTTGCCTGAGGTATCGATGGAGCTCCTTAGAAAGGGGAGGATCAGCGAGGGGCACGCCAGGCTGTTGTTGTCCCTCGACGACGAGGCCACTATGGACAGGACAGCTAAAAAATGCGCCGAGATGGGATGGTCGGTTAAGCAGCTAGAATCACATTTAAAACCACCGACCAGGGATAATCCCCGGGGGACATCGCCAAAGACGACCCCAAAATGGGGAGCCCTTTTCGAGAGCAACCGAATCGCGGTCAATCAGACGGAGAGGAAGGGGAAGGTGCAGATAACACTGTCCGGCCTCACAAAGGAACAGGCGCAGATCATAGGGGAGATTCTATCTCAGGAAGGAGAGAAGCTATTTCCCGGGAAATAGCCTACCGCCATGGATAAAGATGGACCATTAAAGGACATAGTTCTGTTCGGCAAGATAATATCCATCGCACTTCTCTTTTGCGGATACATTCTGATGGGGCTCTATATAGGAAAAGAGATGGAACTTAAGGGTGGGGCCTCTTGGTTCACATCAGCAGGAGCTGTATTGGGGACCTTACTCGGGGGACTTCACAGCACATGGGCTATAAGAGATATACTGAAAAAAAGGGATAAAAAATTTCCCGGGAAATAAGCTACTATATAGGGGGGGCGGATATCCGCCCCCCCTATATAGTAGCTTATTCATAGATACACTACACAGAGAGGAGGTAGTTGTTGAATATCCTCAAATATGCTTTTAGGGATTCAGCAACGCAATAAACATGAAAAATATATTTGCTCCATGGAGAATATCCTATATCCAATCCACAGATAAACCGTCAGGATGTATTTTTTGTGCCTTTCCCGAGGAGGACAGGGACGAGAGAAACCTGATACTTCATCGCGGCGAAAACGCTTTTGTCATACTAAACAGATATCCGTACAATTCAGGCCATCTAATGGTCGTACCCTACAGACATACATCCGACTACTGTTCCCTCACGGCAGAGGAGATATGTGAGATTCATCATCTTTCCTCCGTGGCAATAGAGATGATGAAAAGGACCATTAAACCAGAGGGATTTAATCTTGGCGTAAATCTCGGGAAGGTAGCAGGAGCAGGGGTAGAGGACCACGTCCATCTTCATATAGTTCCACGGTGGAACGGCGACACCAATTTTATGCCAGTCATGGGAGACGTCAGGGTTATACCTCAGTCCCTTGAGGATACCTACAGGGTGTTTCGGGAGTCATGGCCTCGATGACCGATAGATATTGGACCATAAGAACAACTGAGACCTTCGTGCTCAAAGAACGAAGATCTCAGTTCATAGCCACGGTATCGCCGGCATCCACGGTGGAGGAAGCTAAAAGCGCCATCGAGAGCATATCGAGGAAATATTCCGACGCAAGGCATAACTGCTGGGCCTACAGGGTGGGATATCCCGATACTGTTGACCATTCCTCCGACGACGGAGAGCCATCGGGCTCCGCAGGCCGACCGATCCTCGGTGCCATACTAAAAGCAAACCTTTTCGACCTCGCAGTGGTGGTTACCAGATACTTCGGAGGCGTAAAGCTAGGTGTGAGAGGGCTTATTGACGCCTATTCCTCCTCCGCAGGGGAGGCCTTGGCTCTCTGCCAAAGGGAGGAACTGATGGTCACGGTCTCCTTTAAATTCTCCTGCTCCTACGATCGTTACAGGGACTGCCTCCATCACGTCACGTCCCTGGGAATAGACGAGAGCTGGCTGACTCCGTCCTTCGATCAGGCGATATCGGTGACGATGAAGGTGCCTCTGTCTCAGGGGCAGGAGATGGAGATGCTCCTGGAGGACCTGAGGCAGAGGTCCATATTGACCGATTGGGGCAAGATTTAGTCAGTAAAGATCAATCCCTACTTACTCTTCTCAAAGGCCATGTTCCAGGATCCGATCCCGACTAACTGGGGGTCTATTGCGTCCCGTGGAGGAAGTTCTTCCATTCCATAACCGATAACCGCTATGCCCTGGACCTCCACGTGAGAGGGAACCTTCAGAACCTCTCTGACCTGTTCTTCCTTAGGGGAACGGCGATATACCCCAAACCACACCGACGAAAGGTCCAGCGAAGTAGCTGCTATAAGCATGTTTTCCAGTGCGGCGGCGCAGTCCTCCAGCCATCCCAAGCTATCCTTCGGATAGGAGGAGAGATCGGCGCATACCGCGACGGCCAAGGTCGCCTCCTTGAATATCACGCCCTGAGAGAGGGCATCGGCGAGGGAATCCAATATAGACCTGTCCTCCAGTACAAGAAAGCGAAACGGCCTGATTCCCTTGGCGCTGGGGGCGGAGGTTGCGGAGGCAAGTATACAATCTCTCTTCCAGTCCTCCACAGGCCTGTCCCTGTGAAACCGCCTGACACTTCTTCTCGCCAGAATAGACCTAACGGCATCTGGCATCGATTCGGACAATTTTTTCATAGCAAAAGCACACCCTTTCTATTGGAGTTGATACAGATGATACAACAAAACCCACGGCCCCTGTCGTCTTTCAGCTCATCGGATTTGATCTACCTGATGGAGGAGATAGCGGGCAAAACCGACTCACTCTCCGTAGAGCTGTTAAAAAAGATAAAGGACGAACTGGACAGGAGAGATCGCTCCGATGGAGCCCAGAACCCGTATACTCGACATGCCGCACACTCCGAGGCGGTTCGTACGGAACGGGCAGGTCGTAGGCGAAGCGGTCTCTCCAAGGGGACTCAAAGGTGAGTTTTTAGAGATCCCAAAAGAGCTTTAAAGCGCTGATCTTTATTGATCTTTATATTGAAAAATATCTAAAGGGCATCTCTAAAAACGCTATTCCTCGGAGAGATCGTTCCGACCTAGCCCGTTCGAGCCCGTATAATCGAGGTACATACAGGTCGGGTATATGCTTGGGGCAGCCAAGCCCAGAGGATTGTTTCACGTGAAACAATAGGGGATGGAACCTGTAGAAACAGGCCCCATCCCCTATTCTCGTGGGCGCGATGGATATACTATATTGCCCCTTCCATAGCGACCTTCAGCCGCTCAAACTCCTGGAGCAGCTGATCCTTCAGGACCAAGAGATCCTCTAGATTTCCGTCCTCCGCCGATTTTTCCATGGAAAAAGCTATTGAAGCAAGATCGGTAGCACCGACTGTGTTGGATGACCCTTTAACGGCATGGGAGTAAAGGGCCACCGATCGCCGATCCCCTGAGGCCAGACTCTCCGATATGGAGGATACCTTTTTAGGTGTCTCGGATAGAAACCCTCTGATAACCTCATCCACAACGTCCCCATCTCCGTCCAAAAGGTCCATCAGAAAGGACTTATCCCAGTTGCTTTCCTCCACCTCTATCCCTCCTGCTTTAGCCGTTTTTGACGAGACAGAACCCCCATCATAACCACGAATAGGTAGCCATCTCTCGAGAACCTCCTGAAGGGATTTCCTCGATATAGGCTTTGTTATGTAGTCGTCCATACCAGCCTCAACGCATCGATCTCTGTCGTCGCTCATGGCGTTGGCTGTCACAGCTACGATAGGTACTTTAGCCTTTGGACCATCGATGGCCCTGATCCTTCTGGTTGCCTCGTAGCCGTCCATTACGGGCATCTGGCAATCCATGAGGATCAGATCGTAGTCTCCATCTTTGACCGCAGCCACAGCCTCCTCGCCGTCGGTGGCCACGTCGACGTATATACCCAGTTTTTTGATCATCCCCATGACGACTATTCGGTTGACGTGGTGATCCTCGACCACCAGCAACCTGGTGTTTCTCCTCTCAAGACTAGGGGCGGGCGACGGCTCCGATAGGACTATCTCGTCCCTGAAGGATCCCTCCTGCTGTATCCCCAAGGTCACCACAAACCAGAAGTTAGAGCCAATCCCTTCCTGGCTTTCGACACCGATAGCCCCGCCCATCAGCTCCGCCAGTTGTTTGCTGATGGCCAGCCCCAGGCCCGTTCCTCCGTGCTGCCTGGTGCTTGTGCTGTCCAGCTGAGAGAACTTGTCGAAAAGCAGGCCTATTTTGTCCTCGGGAATCCCCACCCCTGTGTCCTGGACGGAGAAACGGACCATAACGTCGGTGTCGTTCTGGCAGTAGAGATCGACCTTTATATCCACCGATCCCTGGGAGGTGAACTTTATGGCGTTGCCGGTGAGGTTGGACAGTATCTGTCTGAGACGCCATGGGTCACCTCTCAAGAACGGCGGAACCTCCGGCGACAGAGAGAGGTTGAAGGCAAGTCCCTTAGCCTTGGCAGTGGACTCCATCAGGGCCCTGAAGTGATCCAGCAAGGTAAGGAGGTTGAAATCGATCATTTTGAGTTCAAGCTTGCCCGCCTCTACCTTTGAGAAGTCCAAAATATCGTTTATAAGCTCCAACAGGGAATTGGCGCTGGACCGGAGGATCTGTATAAATCGACGCTGCTCGTCCTCTAAAGGGGTATCCAGCAGTAGCTCGGTCATGCCAAGTACGCTGTTCATAGGGGTACGTATCTCGTGACTCATGTTGGCTAGGAACTCGCTTTTAGCCACGCTTGCGGCTTCGGCCTTCGTTTTAGCGATTCTCAGGGCCTCCTCCGCCCGTTTTTGGTCGGTGATATCGTAGGCTGAGGCGACGACGTACTCGACCTTCCCTTCGGGAGATAATTTTGGGCTCTTCAATATTGACAAAAGCCTCGGTTCTCCCGAGGAATCTGGAACCCATTCCTCTGTCTGCATAGCCCTGCCGCTGATAAAAACCTCTACGTTTACCTTTCGGCACTCCTCAACGATCTCCGGCGGGAAGATATCGTACATATCCTTAAATGCCAGGTCCTCGGGGTCTATGCCGAGAAAATCTCCATGGGCCTTGTTAACCGCTCCGTAGGTATGATCGTCTATGAGATACCAAAGCTGAATCTGAACGTTATCGAGGAGAATTCTCCGTTCCTCAAGGGCCCTGGCAAGGGCCTCTTCACCGGCCTTCCTTTCGGTGATGTCGGTCTGGACCCCAAAGTGACCGGTGATACGGCCCTCTTCGTCGTAGGTGCAGATATAATCTCCGTCGAACAGCACGTTGGTGCCGTCCATTCTCTTTTCCCTGGTCTCCACGTGCCATCGTCCCTTATCGAACAGCCCACGCCACAGTGTCCGTCCGTAATCTATATCGTGGGAAAAGAGATCGTAAGGGGTAATACCGATAAAATTATCCTCCGTAGCTCCGTAGAGGTCGAGCATTGCCTGGTTTACCTTTACAATTCTCTGATGGCCCATAACGTAGTCCAATAGCCTATCCTTGTCGCTTTGATCGTTCCAGACTATAGGCTCGTCGAGCATAATGAAGAAAAATCCGCTCAAAGACTGGGCGAAGAACATATCAAGCTGTTTTTTGCTCTCCGAAAGGCTCTTTTCCGCCTGTTTTTGCTCGGTTATATCCATCACGAATCCGACGACTTTTTCCGTTTTTCCTCCTCCGTCTCTCACCACTCCGGCGGACTCTTTGACCCAGCGGACCTCTCCACCATCGGTGATAATCCTGTGGCTATAATCCAACGAAACTCCCTTTTTTAAGGCCACTAGAGGCTCTGTTGTCTTTAGGACCATATCTTTGTCGTCAGGGTGGATCCGTCTCATAAACCCCTCGAAGGTCCCCTCAAAGGTGCCCTCCTCGACTCCGAAAAGGGCCTCACATTCGGGCGACCAGAACAGCCTGGAGGTGTTTACGTCGAACTCCCAGGTTCCAGCCCTGGCGAATATCTGAGCCTGGGAGAGCCTTTCCCTGTATTCTGTAAGCCTTTCCTCCGACTTTTTTCTGTCGGTGATATCCCTGGCTGCGGCGTAGATAAGCCTGCCCTTGGGGTAGGACCGCCATTCTATGAATCGGTAGGACCCATTTCGAGATCTATAGCGATTAACGAAGTTCAATACCTTATCCCCCTGGGACAGGCTTTCCATGGCCTTAAGAGTGGGCTCAAGGTCGTCGGGGTGGACGAAGTCCAAAAACTTTCCGCCGTCCAGCTCCTCAGGGGAGTAGCCCAGTATCTCCGACCAGGCGTGGTTTGTCTTCACGAAGTTCCCATCTACGTCGGCTATACAGAGGAGATCTAGGTTGACGGAGAAAAAGCCCTCCAGCTCCTCGGTCTGCCTTTTATGTTCGGTTATATCTAGAAAAAGGGTGGTGAAGAAGTATTTTTCGGTGGAGTGGGCGTAGACTCTGAACCATTTTTCTAAAAGCTCAGAATAACTCTCGAACTCCCTCTCCTTGCCTGTCAATGCGACCTCTCCGTAGGCGGCGATCCAGTCGAAATTGGAACTCTCCACTCCGGGCAAACACTGTTTGACGGTTTTGTTTAGAATATCGTCCCTTTTGAGGCCGGTTAGACGTTCAAAGGTGGAGTTTACCTCCAAAAAAACATAATCGAAGGGCTTGCCATCGTCGTCGACCAGTATCCTGTGATGGGCAAAGCCCAAAAGAGGGCTTTCCTTGATAAGTTTTTCCAGCTTACAGACCATAAAGAACACCTCCAGCGGCCTCAACGGCAACAACCCCCGTATTTAGGCAAGTATATCATGATGGGGGAAAAACCGTTTCTAGGGTTAGTTAAAAGTGTATATAAAAGCTGATCTTTATAGACTTTAAACTCACGTTTGGGCGAAACAGGGCGCAGGCGGAGCGGTTTCTCCGAGGGACTCAAGTGTGAGTTTTTAGAGGTCCCTGTAGTTAGAGACCGCCTTTTTTTACTTGTCACTCTTTTCACAAGTGGGGTTGCCTCCACGAAAACACCGGTTATAATGGGGTCAGATCAAGATCAACTAAAAAATTTGAAAAGAGGCGTAGGACATGAGATTTTCTAAAATAGCGGCTCTTCTTGCTGTAATTATCGGGGTATGTTACGGAGCTCAGGGGTTGGTGGACGTGGCGGACTCGAGGGAGTTTAAGTCGGTACAGGAACTGGCCAAGTCAGGCAACTCCGACGCCCAGAGGGTGTTAGGTGAGGCCTACAGCGCGGGATACCTGGTAGGAAGGGACGATAATGAAGCTCTTAAGTGGCTCAAGTTATCGGCAGAGCAGGGAAACGCCTCGGCGCAGCTGAGCCTGGCCTCGCTGTACTCCAGGATAGGCGACAAGGACTCAGCTTCCAAGTGGCTGGAGAGGGCTAGGGTGAACGGCTGTCTCGGGGCGGCCAGATCCGTGTCGGATCTGGGATTCAACAGCCTGTAACGAATTGTTTCACGTGAAACATTTAAAAAGAGGATCCCTCCGCACGGGGGATCCTCTTTTACGTCTACTGCCGCCATGTTCCCGGAACGAACAACATCACCACGGTGAAAATTTCCAGGCGACCAAGCAACATACAGAGAGAAAGTACCCATTTGCCTAGGTCAGATATGGCGGAGTAGTTTCCAACAGGGCCGATCTGCCCGAACCCTGGTCCGATGTTGCCAAGTGTGGCAGCAACGCTGGACATCGCCTCAACCAGATCCAATCCCGTGGCGGACATGATCAGGGAAAATCCGGCGAAAAGCAGGGTGTAAAGTATGAAGAAGGCTGTCATGGACGCTAGGACGTCTTCCTTAAGGACCCTGCCGTTGAGCCTGATCCTCACTATCTGCTGAGGATGGAGTAGATGCACCATCTCCATCCCGACCCTCCTCACGAGGACCATTACCCTGACGTTCTTTATGCCTCCTCCAGTCGATCCGGCGCATCCTCCGACGAACATGAGCAAAAACAGGACCATTTTGGTGTAGAAGGGCCATAGGTCGAAGTTGGCGGTGGCATATCCTGTGGTGGTTATTATGCTGACCACCTGGAAAGCTCCGTCCCTTATCGCCCTCTCCATAGAGGAGACGTGGCCGGAGATGTAGAGAGCTAAAGCCACAGAGACGGTTGAGAAAAGTACGACCTTAACGTAAAACCTAAACTCCTCGTCTCTCCAGAAACTGCCCCATTTGCCCTTTAAGACCATGTAGTGCAGAGTGAAGTTGGCCCCTGCCAGGAACATAAACAGGGTTATAACCCAGTCAAAATAGGCGTTCTGATACTGGCCTATGCTGCCGTTCAAGGGAGAAAAACCCCCTGTCGCCATGGTCCCGAAGGTATGTGTGAGGGACTCGAAGATGTTCATGCCCCCGAGACACAGGGCAACTATCTCCAAAGCGGACAGAAAAACGTAGACCCCCCAAAGGAGGACCGCGGTCTGCTGAACTCTCGGGGTCAACTTCTCCGGTGTCGGACCTGGAACCTCCGCCTTGAAAAGCTGCATCCCTCCAACTCCTATAAAGGGCAGTATCGCCAGGCTGAGGACTATTATCCCCATGCCGCCGAGCCAGTGGGTCAGGCTTCTCCAGAAGAGAATACCCCTGGGGTTGGCCTCTATGTCCGTCAAAATAGATGCCCCTGTGGTCGAAAAACCCGACATCGCCTCGAAAAAACCGTCGGTGTAGCTAGGAACGGAGTGGGACAGGTAAAATGGCAAAGCCCCCACAGCGGAAGCCACAACCCATGAGAGCGTCACGACGGCGAAGGCCTCCCTGATACCAAGCTCCTGGTAATCGTCGCCCCTTCCAAGGGCGAACAAGAGAGCTCCGGCACATACCCCTATAAGGATGGACGCAACGAAAGCCCCCGAGTCCGGCGTACCGTCGGACAGGCTCCAGTAAAGGGGCCACATCATGGATAGGGATACAATCCCCACAAGAAAGCCCAGGACCCTCAGGACCAGCCTAAACCTCACTGGGACACCCCCAGAATCCGAATGGCCCTGGGGAGGAGGTCTCCTGTGGCGAAGATGGATACCACGTCGCCTCCGCAGAGGGCCAGTTCACCCCCTGGGACTATTATGGCCTCGCCTCTTTTTACCATAGCCAGGATGATACCCTTCGGCATGTTCAGGTCCTTCAGCTTAACCCCAACCACGGAGCTATCGCCAGGTATGGAGACCTCAAGCATCTCCGCCCCTATCCTGTCGATGAGGGACAGGCTTCCAGCGGTCTCAGGATAACGTACGTGTCTCAGTATGACCGACGCGAGGGAATCGTTGGGGTTCACCACCGCATCTATAGGAAGGCTCTCAGCAAGCCTAGAGTAGACCTCCTTCCTGACCACAGCCACGGTTTTTCTGGCCTTCATCCTGCTTCCCAACGTGGCCAGGATCATGTTGAGCTCGTCGTTATCGGTGGTGGCGACAAAGCCGTCGACGTCCTGAATTCCCTCGTGTTTGAGGAGCTTTTCGTCGGTCCCATCCCCCCACAAGACCCTCACGTCCTGGAGTTCCTCAGCGAGCCTAACGCACTTCTCCCTGTTTCGGTCCAGTATCTTTACCTCGATCCCCCTGTAGCTCTTGACGAGCCTCCTGGCCAGATGGACACCCAGCTTTCCCCCTCCGACTATCATCACACGCCTGAGGCCCCGCCCCTTGGCAGGATGAAAAAGCTCCTGGACCTTGAACACCATATCCCTGAAGGAAACGAGGAAACACAGGTCTCCCTCCTGGGCCACCCATTCCCCGGACGGCACTATTCCCTTTCCGTCCCTCTCGACGTAGACCATCACCGACGACAGGCCAGGGTTCTCCCGTCCGACGTCTATGAGGCTTTTGCCCAGAATAGGGGACGTCGACTCCACCCTGAAGGCGTAGGACCCTGCCTTGCCGTCGAAGAGCTCGGAGGCGTGGACCGCCGCGTTGACCGCCAGAAGGTCCTCTATATCCCTAGCGACGGATCTCTCTGGGGAGTTCATAACGTCTATCCCCAAAAACGAGGCCCACTGGGGCGTGTCGGTGTACTCCATGCCTCTTGCCCTGGATATGGCCCTTTTTACCCCGCACCTTTTGGCCACCCAGCAGGCCATTATGTTAACCTCGTCGTGGTCTGTGCAGGCCACGAGAAAATCCACGTCACAGCCCTCCGATATGCCGGCCCTCTCCAAAACAGGGGGCCTAGCGCCGTTTCCCACCACCACCGCCACGTCCAGCTCGTCCTCAAGCCTGGCGGCCACGTCCTGGCTTCTCTCCACCACGACTATATCGTGCCCCTCCTGCGATAGACTGCGGGCTATGGTGTAACCAACGTTTCCAGCCCCAACTATGACGATCTTCATGACACCCTCCATACTATTTTTTTAGGGAACAGGAGCACTCTATATTAGATCCAGAAAAAAAGCAAACCTGCCGCGGGCGCGGCAGGTTTGCTTGCTTTTCTATCCCTCTTCAGCTACTTGCTTTATGGCCTTAAGGGTCATATCCACCTGCTCCTCGGTGGAGAAAAACCCCACGCTGAGCCTCAGAGCCCCCTGTGGAAAAGATCCCAAAGTCCTGTGGGCCAGAGGAGCGCAGTGTAGACCGGGCCTGGTCTCTATCCCCATGTCCGCCAGTTTGCCGGCGATAACCCCGTTGTCCATCCCCTCGAAGTTCACAGCAAAGACCGGAAGCCTTCCGTCCATCTCGGAGGACCCGTGGAAAACGATCCCGGGAACGGACTTTAGCCCCTCCAGCAACCTAGAACCCAGCTCCTCCTCCCTTTTGTGGATAACGTCTATGCCTATCTCGTCTATCCACTTAAGGGCGGCGAGAAGCCCCGCAATCCCTGGGAGGTTTGGAGTGCCCGACTCGAACTTGTCCGGCATGCTCTCAGGCTGGTGCTCTTCATGGGAGAAGCTGCCGGTTCCACCCTCCACAAAGGGCTCGCACAACTCCGCAAAGGACGGTTTCCACACTATACCTCCTATTCCCTGTGGGCCCATAAGGCCCTTGTGTCCGGTAAAACAGAGGGCGGCCAGACCCAGTTTTGACGCCGAGATGGGGATAACTCCGGCGGTCTGGGCCGTGTCCAGTACGAAGTGGATATCTTTCTCGCCGCATATTCTGGACAAGCTGTCCACATCCTGAACAGCCCCGCAAAGGTTGCTTCCGTGGGACATCACAAGCATATCCACCTTTTTCGACTCACAGAGAGCTCTGAAAACATCAGGATCGAGTTTTCCACAGCCGTCGCATCCCATAACCTCCACTTTGACGCCTTTTTTCTCCAGCCTCCTAAGGGGCCTGATAACGGCGTTGTGCTCCATCGATGTGGTGGCAACGGTCATTCCAGGTTTTAAATATCCCTTCAAAACAACGTTTAAAGACTCAGTTATGTTGGCTGTAAACGATATATAACGAGGGTCTCCGTCTCTATATCCTCCAAGGGTCCTTCCCAGCCACTCCCTGCACTCAATAACCATATCCATAGTGTCCAGGTCCCTGCCTGACGCGGCTCCCCTGGCGAGGTTGGCTCCTCTTCCCACCATGAAATCGAAAACCGCCTTAGGCACAGGATCGGGTTTGGGCCAGCTTGTCGCGGCGTTGTTCATGTATGTGGACAATTCCATACCCCCTATAAGAATAAACTCTATCCCTATTATTCACATATTCCCTGCGATGTAAAGGGAGCTTTCGTTTATCCACATAGTCCTTCGGTCTGTATTATAATATCCACTCACCTCTACGGTA
>JAQUTB010000330.1 GCA_028709985.1 Dethiosulfovibrio sp. | reverse complement strand
TCTTATATTATGACCTTGGAGACATAGTCACTGGTGCTGGCGGCCAGGACGCCGCCGTAGCCCAGGTTGAACTCTATCACGTCGCCTATTTTCCAATCGCTGTCGCTGTCGGTGATGTCCAGCAACAGATGGTCGCTGCTGCTTCCCAGAACCAGTATCGCCCTGTCTTTTGGGAAGATCGAATCCAGTCTCATGTCCTGCTGGCCTATGGCCACTATGGCCCTCTTCCTCAGGCCTCGATCCTCAAACACCGGGACCTCCCCAAAGGCGTTGCGACCTATCTCCCCTATAGGAACCGAAGGTTTGGTCTGGATCTCTATGATCTCCGCCGCCAGGGTGAATACGTCGCCGTGGAGCCCTGGGACCCTGGTGCATTTGGCGGTCTCATAGCCTATGGTCAGAGACTCGCCGAGGCGTAGCATGTTGACCCTACTGGGCATATCGTCGGTGCCGATCAGGTTTATGGAGGAGGAGTTTCCACCGGACACCATCTCCAGTGTTACCCCGTAACGGGACTCTATCTCCTCCGCAACCGACACCAGTAGGGAGAGATTGTCGCCGCTTGGAAGGACCCCTCCGTAGCAGGTCAGGTTTGCCCCGACTCCCTTGAGCTTTATGTTTGGCATGGAAAGTATCTCCCCCGCCACATCCACCGCTCGGTCGGGCCAGACTCCCTCCCTTAGGTCCCCTACGTCGACCATGAGGAGCACCTCGTGGACCTTTCCTGCTGCCACTGCGGCGTCGGAAAGGGCCTTACAGGTGGCGACCTCGGAGACGAAACTCAGATCCGACAGCTCCACGACCTCTTTGGCCTGAGAGATCATAGGAAGCCTGAGGAGGATCTTCGGGATTTTGATGTCCCTCATCTTAGCCAGGTTCTCTATCCGGCTGTCGGCGATCCAGTCCGCCCCGCCGTCCACCTGGGCCTGAACCAGCTCAGGCATTCCGCAGTACACCTTGCTTACCGCCGCCACCGATATGCCGCTGTCGTGACACCGTTTGGAGAATATCTCGGTGTTCTCCAATAGCTTTGCCCTGTCTACTATAAGTGCAGGATAATTCATCCTATCCCCTCCTGTCGTCCTATTTTTCGTTCTCCCAGTCCAGGCTGGAGAGCATCAGAGCCACAGCGTCCTCGGGATACCGTTTGGAGAGGACACCAAGGGACGCCATTATGTAGTGGTTGTCCACCAGGACCTTCGCGTCCTTCTTTGGATAGAGCTCCAGGCCCTTTCCGTACCCCGCAGCCTTGGCCAGTATCTCCCTGTGCCTAGGCAGACGGGTGAGTGCCCCGCCGGTCCCCACTATGTACTTGACCTCGGTGAGGTCCTTTCCCTCGGCGATGGTCCTCTTGCCCGAGGCGCCGTAGAGGTGTCTAAGGGTTCCGGCGTGCCGTTGAAGGGACATTATCATGGCCTCCTCCGCCAACCGCTCGGAGAACTGTCTTGACCTGTCGTCACCAGGTATGGCGGTGGCCTTCTCCAGGAGTTCGTCCAGGTCGGGGAAGTCCTTCAGGAGCTCTTCCCTGCCGACGTTCTCCACCACGTGATACCTGTTGACGAAGACCCCCAGGTCTCCCTCCACGGTGCGCTTCGCCTCTGGCTCGGGGCTTATGAGGAGACGGCTGATCTCCTCGCTTCCCTCGGTCACAGAGTGGACGTCGGTTGTCGCTCCACCTACGTCGAAGACCACCAGGTCCCCTATGGCCTCCTTGAGGACCTTAGCCGCCTCCATGATCGCGCCGGGGGTGGGGAGGATAGGGCCGTCAACCATGTCCCTTACGGTGGTCATGCCGGGAGCGTGGATTATGTGCTCCTCGAAGACCTGCTGTATGACAGCCCTGGTGGGCTCGACGTTCAACTGGTCCACCTTGGGATAGACGTTTTCGACCAGATAGAGCCTGATGCCCTTCTCCTGGGCGATCTCCTTGATCTCCTCCTGGTTTTCCACGTTTCCGGCGTAGATCACTGGGATGTCCAGCCCAAGCTCGGCGACCAGCTCGAAGTTGTGGAGGGCGGTGTCCCTCTCGCCGTAGTCCACCCCTCCCGCCACAAGTACGATGTTCGGGTGTATCTCGGATATCTTTTTGAGGTCCGTCCTACGCATCTTTCCCGCTGTGACGTGTTTCAGTATGCCTCCTGCTCCAAGGGCCGCCTCCTTTGCCGCCCTGACGGTCATGTCGTAGACGAGGCCATGGACGCTCATCTTCAGCCCCCCAGCGGCGCTGGAGGTGGCCAACATCTCGTCCCAGTGAAGCTCTGAGACTCCCAGGTTTCCTTTCAGGTCCTCAACCGCACCTTTAAGGCCCACGGTGACATCGCCCTGGAGCACCGACGTAAAGGCCTGCCCCTGTCCCACAAAACGGGGACAGGGGCCGCCTATTCCATCGAAGGCGTTGACCACCGTGGTGGTGCTGCCGATCTCGGCCACCAACACGGCGACTTTCATGCTATATCTGTCCTCTGCGGAACCTGACCAGGAAGCTAGCCACGTCTATACCTTTGGAGCCACGGCCGAATCCAGCGTCCATCCCCGAGTCCTTGGCTATCTCGTTGGTCACCTGAGTACCGCCACAGGCCAGGATAATCTTGTCCCTGATGCCTTTCTCGATACAGAGCTCGTGGATCTTCTTCATGTTTTTGATGTGGACATCGTCGTGGGTGATGATGGTCGAGGCAAGTATAGCGTCGGCGTTGGTCTCTATGGCCGCGTCGACCAGCTTCTCCACGGGACAGGAGGTCCCGAGGTAGAGGTACTTG
>JAQUTB010000329.1 GCA_028709985.1 Dethiosulfovibrio sp. | reverse complement strand
AAAAATATCTACGGCTTTTGCCCCAAAATTTGCCAATATGCCGTGAGTCCCTAAAACTGGTTTACCTCTAAATGTAAGTCTTGCCTTTGGCGCTTCCTTAGTTTCTGGTAACACGGCCAAGAGATCTTGAGCAGCTTTCAGACGTGCTTCCAAGCTCATCCGCTCAATCACCCTCTCTTTAGGAATAGTACTAAGAAGCTCTTCCAGTTCGTTAATTTCGGCAACAACGGGAAAACGATTCTTATTCATGTTGAAAACCTCCGCACATAGTCAGAGCCACTTGCACATCGGCATCATGGGATGAGTTTAGGTCAACCTGAACAAACCCCTTCCAGAGACCATCGCGACGATGCGACCACATACTATACCAGTAGCTAATATTTTGAACCTTAAAAGCATCGACAGGCTCCCCTAAAACAAAAAAATAACTATCTACAAAATACTTATTCTTAATACGATCGTGATCAAAAAGCTCCTTATTTTTATTAAAAAACGAGTCTTGATTTTCATTTTTAGGCATATCAAAAAATGTAACAACATCTATATCACGAGGATCACGATCTTCCGAAAGTTCAATATGTTCAAGAAAGCTACCGTTCAACCACTGGAAACCTGACACAATACCTCGCTTATGCATTTCTTCGCGAAACCGCAACAGGCCGGATAGAATCTCCCTCCGTTTCTCCGATGTTCCGAACCTGATCACAAAATCTTCCAGCGACACTCGATAGGGAGATCGTTCAGAACTTGTACCTGGGACCTCTGGATTAATTGGAGGCAAAACCCCAAACTCACTCCATCCAGGCAAAGCATTGGAAACATTCATCACAACACCTCATTTTATGAGTTAATTGTAAGTCAAAAAACAATAAAATAGGACTATGAATTTTTAATATATCGGCTAACCTGTTCATAGCGACCACCTTACCATAAGGTATATCATCCATATAGCCCCAAATGTCAAGGACTATTTCAGAGTTATCCCTACCTAGACCTGAACCCCCTCCAAAAGCTCAAAGACCCTTTCGGTCATCTCGCCGAAGCCCTTGCAGGAGCGGCTTCTTGGCCTGTCGAAGGGGACGTCGATGGTCTCCACGACCCTACCAGGGTGGGCGGACATCACCACTATCCTGTCCGCAAGATATATGGCCTCGTCCACGCTGTGGGTGACGAACACCACGGTCTTTCTGTTTTTCTCCCATATCTGGAGCAGTTCCTTCTGGAGCAGTACCCTTGTGTGGGCGTCCAGCGCCCCGAAGGGCTCGTCCATCAGCAGGACGTCCGGGTCGTTGGCCAGGGCTCTGGCTATGGCGGCCCTCTGTCTCATGCCGCCGGAAAGCTCGTGGGGCTTGGCCTCGGCGAACTTCTCCAGACCGACCCGGGCCAGATAGTCCATGGCGAGCTCCCTTCGATCCTCGAACCTCATGCCGTGGACCTCGGGGCCTAGTGCCACGTTTTCAACGACGGACCTCCAGGGCAAAAGGGAATATTCCTGAAAAACCATGCCCCTCTCACGACCAGGACCTTTTACAGGACTTCCCTTGTAGAGCACCGAGCCGGAGGTGGCGACCTCAAGTCCCGCCACTATCCTGAGCCACGTCGATTTGCCGCATCCCGATGGGCCCAGGAGACAGACGAACTCCTTGTCGAACACCTTGAAGTCCACCCCGTCCAGGGCACAGAAGACCTCCCCGTGATCGGACTTGAAGTCCTTTCTCAGGTTCGACGTCTCAAGAAGGGGAGTCATCGGGACAGCCTCTGCCAGGAGAAATAACGGACCTCAAGAACCCTGAAAATCCAATCCAGGAGAGCTCCGACAACGCCTATACTAACCATTCCTGCGACTACTACATCTATCCTGGCCACCGTATAGGCATGGGTAATCAAGTAGCCAACCCCTGAGATACTGCCGGGCAGCATTTCAGCTGAAACAAGACACATCCATGCGACACCAAGTCCAACCCTCATACCAGTGACGATAGACGGAGCGGCCGCAGGCAAGAAAACCTTGCAAAACATATCGGTCCTTGAAGCGCCAAGCACCCTACTGGACTCTATTAATATCTTAGGCACGCTGGAAACCCCGTAAATTGTATTACTTAATATAGGGTAAAAAGCCCCTATAAATATAATAAATAACATTGATAATTTAAGGTTATTTAGCCAGATATACCAATCTCCTTCTTCAATCCCCAATAAAGTCGCAAAGCTGGCGACCCCAAACCAAGCCAGCACCAGCGGAACCCATGCCAACGGGGGAATTGGACGAAAAAGGCCGAGAAAAAGGTTCAAGGAGCTGTAGATTTTTCGAGATGCTCCCATAGCAAGCCCCAAGGGGATCGCAAGGATCGCTGCCCATAGATACCCTACCATAACCCTCACCAGGCTGATCCAGACGTTCCCAGCTAGAGAGCCCATGCTTATAACGTCCTTATATGGGTAAAGAAGCAAATCGCTGACCTGATCCAAACCGGGCAGGATAAGGTCATTTCCTACGTTCACGGCGATAAAATTCCATAGCACCAAAAAGACCAACGGCGCCAGAATTGGCGCTAAAAACGTCCCAGTTCGCTGAATCACCGAACTTCCTCCCCTCTTGCCTAAGAAAAAGCCTCCTCTTTGTTTTACAGAGGAGGCCAGCCAAAAATTACTTTACCATAGAGAAATCGAAAAGTCCCTGCTCCACGTCAGAAAGTTTCTTGCCCTTGAAAGAGCCCTTGAATTTGCCCATTTTATCTAAATAGGACATGTAAACTCCAGCACC
>JAQUTB010000328.1 GCA_028709985.1 Dethiosulfovibrio sp. | reverse complement strand
TGCCCTCGGAAGAGGATCGCTAGGTCTCGAGACCACACCTCCACCGATACACCTCCTCAGGATTCCACCATCCTCTGCCGGACTGAGGACAACCGGTCTGCTTCCACTCCAGAAGGGTCTTAGACGTAACCCCAAAGAAAGCGGCACATCGTTTGGTGGAAAGCAAAATGACGTCACCCTCCACCTTCACGTTGGGCTTTGCCAGGCCGATCACCTCCCTAGTGAACTTCAGTTTCCACCCTGTTTTGGTGTTTAATGTCGCCGTTTTCTTGATATTTGATGTTTTACATTTAACCCCAAAATCACATTTTAACCGAGATCTTACCTGCGCTGAAAGCGACCCCTGAGGCTCTCCGGCTCAGGAAGGACCCGTAACCTCTCAGCCCTTGCGACAAAAGGCTTTTCGCCTCTTAGACAAGCCAAAATCTGCCTCTTTTTCCCAACCCTTATACGTAACTCAATAGCAGGGAGTCACCTATAACAACCGATTACCGGAAGGCCCACCAACACAGGCTCCGTGGCCCATCCGCCGGAGATTTATTAATCACGAAAAGGCCCTCTTTCTCCAACATACCGGAAAAACGATTAAATTTGCTCCCCAAAGAGCCATCCATTATTTACCCTCCGAATCTCCAAACCCTTGCAAATACTGAACCCTGCTCGTCGTTTTGGAGCTAATGGAGGTCAAAAACCACGATGTTTAACCCTAGAGCCTCTAAGGCAAGAAAACGGTCGTTAAAGCAAGACTAAAATTTCACATCCATGACAAGCGGTTAAGCTGTATAAATCCCTAGGTCAGGGGCAGATCAGAGGTTCAAAGCCCTGTAGTGGGCGTCGGTGATCTCCTTGGTGATCCCCAGATACCGAAGGGTGATCCTCTCCGACGAATGGCCGTACATGGTCTGGATATCCGCCAGAGGGACAGAATCGCCCTCGTAGTAGAGCATATAGCCCAAGGTCTTTCGCATGGAGTGACAGCCGATAGAGGTGGTCCTAAGGTTGATCCTCTCCGCCGAAGGGGCCGCCCTGTTGGCCACCTCGACGGCATCGTTCAGCATCCGGTAGACCTGCATCCTCGATATGGCCCGAGCCCTATCTTTGCCACGGACCGAGGCCCAAAGAGGCTCCCAGGGCTTCAAGCCCCTCTTGTCCTTCCGAAACCTCAGATAATCCTTGAGGGCCTCCTGGATCTTCTCGACCAGAGGGAAGGTTCGGACGTTGCCGGTCTTCCCCTCCTGGACCCTTATCTCGTTCTCGATCCTGATACGACAACCCTTATCGGCCAGAACATCCCCGACGGACAGGGACAGCAGATCCCCGATCCTTAGAGCCGAGTTGATGCCAAAGACAAACAGAGCGTGATCCCTCAAAGCCGCCTCCCTGCTCGCCCTTCCGGGACGATCCAGAATGGCCCGCTTTATCCGGTTGATCTGCCGCCTGCCCCTGAAAGGACTGGTGTACTTCAACTTACTTCCTCCTTCATTCGCAGGCCCTCCGAAGCTCCTCCAGGCTCCAGCCTCGCTTCACCCTCCGACCTAGCCACCGCCTCATAAGGCGCACGTCGCAGGGCTCGACGATGGTGATAGGGTCAGCCATGTAGGGAATGGGGTATCTGGCATCGGAGACACCGACACGCAACCCGCCACGCCCCTCTTTGCGACACCAGATAACGTACATATCCAAACCCTCCTATTCCAAGGCATAAAAAATGCCCCGGTCCCGAGGACCGAGGCTTGCGCTTTTGTAGCTTATAAATCATGATACAGAACAGCCAAACTTCTGGAGGTGAACCAATATGACTGAAAAACTTTACGAATACGATTTCGCCGCAGAACTCGACGACATAGAGTCAATAGAGATCTTCCTTGAAGATGCTTTTGAGACGAACGACCCGAGCTATATAGCCCAAGCTCTCGGCGTGGTCGCCAGATCCAAGGGCATGGGCGAAATAGCCAAAAAGACCGGACTGTCCAGAGAACAGCTCTATCGAAACCTAAGCAATAAAGGCAACCCCACATTGCAGACCCTTCTCGCCGTCCTAACGGCTTTGAACCTACACCTTATGAGAGGAAGTGACGTCCATGCCAGTGAGCGGTGATGTCGTAACACTGAGTTTCTCTTTAGCGATAAACAATACCCCGGCAGGTTTTTGGGGTAATTTTATTCAAGCCATGAATGACAACCAAGGCGCAATAACAGCAATAGTGGGGATGCTAACCGTATCAGTACTAGTGTTCCAACTCTGGATAATGTGCCGTCAGGCAAAGATATCAAAAGAGCAGGCCAGGATATCAACAGAGTCGAACCAATTAACAAAATGCGCTCTAGAAATATCTAATAAAGCAAATGAATTGCATTTAGAAACATCTAAGTTTAATATAAAAGAAAAAATATTATGGAATTTAATTAAAAACACAAAAAGCTTAGTGGAAATATTAATGATTGTCAAGGGAATTTCTGAATGTAAATTTTCTAGTGATCTAGAGGCAAAACTAAACGAGGTCAATATTAAATTTACCAACAACATAGACACTCTGAGATCAGTAACAGAAGGAAGTAGTCAAACAAATTACACTGAACTTTGGTCAAAATTCGATAAAACAGTTACGAACCAACAAGAAGAATGGGGCTTAACTGAATTAACTACAATAAGTGCAACAATAAGCAATCTTAATAATGACACTGAAAGAATACAAGAACTAGACAAGTTAATAGGAAAAATAAAAAAAATAAAAGAAATTTTTATATATAATTTTTATAACAATAAGAGTTAAATTT
>JAQUTB010000327.1 GCA_028709985.1 Dethiosulfovibrio sp. | reverse complement strand
AAATACTGCATCACCGCATTCAACTGTCCTGGACTGGTGTTCGACGAGGCCAGCAAGAAGGCCCATATCGACGAGAGGTACTGCGTCAGCTGCGGAGTCTGCGTCAGCGTGTGCCCCCACGGGGCCATAGTGTTGAGGGAGGAGGCCTAGCCATGCAGTGCGTCATAGTCGGGACAGGCGGACAGGGAATTCTCTTCGCCAGCAAGGTCATGGGACATATAGCTATGGAAAAGGGGCAGAGCGTGGTCGGAAGCGAGGTCCACGGCATGGCTCAAAGGGGTGGTTCTGTGGTGAGCCACTTCAAGGTTGGCAATTACCTAAGCCCTATGGTGAAGGCAGGGGAGGCCGATTTGGTCCTGGCCTTCGATCAGAACGAGGCGGTGAGAAACGTCCATTTCCTCAGGGACGGCGGCGACCTGGTCGTCAACCTCTACGACCCTGAGGCCTTCAAAAACCCTAAGTTCCAGTCCTACATAGCAAAACACGGCATAAAAGTACACTCTATGGAGGGATACTCCATACTCAAGGAACACATGGGAGGCAAGTTTCTCTTCCTAAACGTGCTGATCCTGGGAGCCATGTGCGGTTCCTCTGTGGAAAGCGGCTCAATCGAAGAGGTCAGAAAAGCAGTTGAAGAGCTGTCTCCCCCCCGGTTCGTTCAGGACAACCTCAAAGTCCTGGAGCTGGGTTATGAGGCAACTGCCCACTGAGCTTAGAAAGACGAAAAGGGGGCAGATGCCCCCTTTTCGTCTTGTTTCGGGGGGTTCTCTCTGGTAGAGCTACTCTCCTGCATGATGATTATGTCGGCGCTGTTCGGTGGTCTGTGTTTTTGCCTCAACAGCGAGACATGGCGGGCTCACTGTGTAAAAGACGAGTGTATCAAACTCACCCGATGGTTGACCGTGCGTTACCAAAGGTCCATTATGGAGGGCAGGCATTTCTCTTTGACCATAGCAGGAGGGGGCATATTGACCTCCCAAGTCCTCCTGACTTGGTATAATCCTCTTGTAAAAGAGTCCTTCGTGGTGGAGAACTGTTTTCTCGCCCGCCTCGGAGTCTACAGTCTGGCGAGGTACAATCCCCTATACCGTACCCTTTCGCCAGGTATGACCCTGATGATAACGAAGGACAAAAGGAGCAGGCCCTGGGGCAAGCTGGTCCTCCCTGTAAAAGGCGTTCCTCGATTTGAGTGGTTTTCTCATTGAGAGGCTTTAGAGGGGGACCTATTTTAGATTTTCGGAGGTCAGGTGTGTTATGGCGGTTAAACCATGGTGGAGAGAGACGATAGAAACCGTTTTATGGGCGGTGGTTCTCGCCCTGATAATCAGGGCAGTGATAGTTCAGGCCTTTTGGATACTGAGCGGATCCCTGATCCCCACGTTGCTTCCTGGCGACAGGGTGCTGGTGTGTAAGTTCTGGTATTATTTCCAGGAGCCGAAGAGGGGACAGGTATTCGTGTTCAAATACCCTGTGGATCCCAAGAGGGACTTTGTAAAAAGGTTGATAGGTCTTCCAGGGGATAAACTGGAGATAAAGCAGGGGCAGGTCCTCATAAACGATAGACCGATCGAGGAGCCCTACGTGGTTTTCCCCGACGCCTTCTCCATGGAGCCGGTCAAGGTTCCAGAGGGACACTACTTCGCCATGGGGGACAATAGGCCAAACTCCCAGGACAGCAGATTCTGGGGATTCGTGCCTGAAAATAACGTCCGTGGTCCAGTCTTCTTCCGTTACTGGCCCATAACCAGAATAGGGTTGGTGGACTGATGTCGGGAAGAACCGTATGGTTTCCCGGACACATGGCCAAGGGAACCAGAAAACTTGGGGAACTGGTGGGGAAACTGGACCTCATACTGGAGGTTCGGGACGCCAGGGCGCCCGAGGTTACAGGGTCCCCTCTGGTCTCATCCTTGTCCAAGATCTGTCCCGTCTGGAAGGTCCTCACCAAAAGCGACATCGCGGACAGGTCCGTGACCTCTCAATGGCTGGACATTTATAAAAAGGGAAGGTCCAAGGCTTGGGCCGCGGACCTCCTCAGGGGAAAGATAGACTCTCTGAGAAAAGAGCTTGAAAAGGAGATACCATCCCATAGGGAGCTCCGGCTTGCGGTGGTTGGGATACCAAACGTGGGGAAATCGGCGCTTCTAAACTGTCTGGTGGGCAAAAAGGCCGCATCTGTCGGGGGTATCCCAGGGGTCACAAAGGGCGTTTCCTGGTACAAGGGAAGGGGTTTTTTGGTGGTTGACTCCCCTGGGATATTGGACCCCAAGTCGGACGAACACATACAGAAAGCCCTGGCGTGGCTGGGATGCAGTAAAGCAGAGGTGATAGGGGGCTACGACGCCGTGGCCTACACCCTTGTGGAATTCCTTATCCAAAAGGGGCTTTGGTCGGTCGTCCAGGACGCTTGGGGCGTTGAACCAGGCGACGACGTCTACGAAACTCTGGAGGCGGTGGGGCGTAGGTTGGGATGTCTCGTCCCAGGAAACAAGGTGGACCTCACTCTGACTGGGAGGCGTTTTTTGGAGGCGTTTTCGTCCGGAAAGCTCGGAGCTGTATCTCTGGAGAGGCCCGGAGCGGTAATAGAATGACCTTTCTTCCAGTCCTGGCAGGGGTTGACGAGGCGGGGCGAGGTCCATTCGCGGGACCTGTGGTGGCTGCGGCGGTGATCCTCACCGCCGAGCAGTCCCGAATCCTCAAGGAGCAGGGCCTCAGGGACTCGAAGAAGATGACAGCCCTTCGCCGAGAAAAAGTCTTTTCGTCCATGGTGAACATGAAG
>JAQUTB010000326.1 GCA_028709985.1 Dethiosulfovibrio sp. | reverse complement strand
GGGATTGGTCGCTTTTATGGGCTCAAGGGAGTTTTTAGAGCTTCGAGACTATAAAGAGGCGGTGGTGGTCTCACCATCCTTCACTAAAAGGGTGATGCTAAGCGACTATTTCGACGGCATAAAGGGAACCGGTGTGGACACGCCGGTGTACCTTTACGATTCAGGCGTACCGGGGGGAACTCTGGTGTTTTTGGGAGGAACCCATCCCTACGAGCCTGCGACCATGCTGGCGGCCTATGTCGCCATGGAGAACATCTCGGTCACAAAGGGCAGGGTCTTTATAATCCCCCACACCAACATGAGCGCCTCCAAGGTGGGCATGTTGGGCAACGCTTACCCGAAGTTTCTGCACGTCCAGACCGAGAACGGTCCTAGAGCCTACAGGATAGGCGACAGGTCCACCGATCCACTGGATCAGTGGCCCGACCCGTTCACCTACGTCCACTATCCATCAAAGCAGAACCTGGCCTACACCGACGCGAGGAACCTTAACAGGACCTATCCTGGCCGTCCCGACGGAAACCTGACCGAAAGACTGGCTTACGCCGTTATGGAGCTGGTGAGGCAGGAAAAGGCCGACCTCTACTGCGATACCCACGAGGCCTCTCTCATGTACCCGGTGGTGAGCACCTACGTGGCTCACGATAGGGCGCTGGACGTGGCGATGATGGCGGCCATGCAGCTCAGCGCCACGACATTCCCCATGAAGTGCGAGGCGAGCCCCAAGAGCCTGAGGGGCCTGTCCCACAGGGAGGTAGGCGATTTTTCGCCTGTCCCCGATGGGGGATACGATGGGGTGCTGGCGGTCCTGATGGAGACCATGGAGCCCTTTATAGACAGGGTCGCCGGAAAGATCACCGAGGAGCTGATGATGGAGGGTAAGGACGAGTTCCTCCAGACCGCCTCGGAGCACGGCCTACTCTACTGCGTGCCGGAGTACGACATAGAGTTCGGCGGTCCCATGAAGTACAGGGTCGGAAGACACCTTTCATCCATAGCGGAATTGGTCCGTCAGATGAACGACTTCTTCCCCGAGAAGGAGATACAGCTGACCTGGCCCGAGTTCGACGGTCTCATGTCGAACGATATAGGACACTATCTGCACGACCCCGATAAGGCCGACAGCTCCAGGGTCTTCTGGAACTGACGCAGAACTATATTCGAAGGGGGTGGTTTTGACCTGCGACGAGGCTACAAGCGACATATTATCTATATTAAAAGGAGTGTGAGCGATGAGAAAGCGAGTTGCGTTATCCCTTAGCATGGCCCTGTGTCTGGTGTCCCTGTTGGCTTTATCGGCCTCGGCCTGCACCATAGTGGCGGTTGGAAAGAAGGCCACGGTGAACGGGACCTCCATAGTGACCCACAACGACGATTCGACCACGGCGAACTTTAAGCTTTGGATTATCGAGGAGAAGGATTGGCCCGAAGGATCGGTCCGTAAACTGGTCATGAACGACCACGGATACGAGCCAGGAGAGGTGATGGGAGAGATGCCTCAGGCAAAACACACCTATCGCTACTTCAAGAGCCGCTATTCCTTCATGAACGAGATGGGCGTCGCCATGGGCGAGTCCACCTTCGGGACCGACAATCCTGAGAGGCAGAAGGATCTGGTCAAGGACAGCAACGGCATAATCGATTGCTGGCTGGCCCAGGACATAGCCCTGGAGAGAGCCGCTACCGCCCGTGAGGCGGTCAGGATTATGGGAGACCTTGTCGAGGAGTTCGGATGGGCCGGAGACGGCGAGACCATCAACATCACCGACGGAGACGAGGTCTGGATAGCCGAGTTCTACGGTCGCGACGTATGGTGCGCCGTCCGTATGCCCGACGACATGTTCTTCGTTGCGGCCAACAGGGCCAGGCTCAGGGGAATAGACCTCACCGACAAGGAGAACGTCATGCATTCTCCCAATATCGTGTCCTACGGCGTCAACAAAGGCTGGATAAAGACCAGCGACGTCAACTGGAAGAGCTTCGATCCCGCTGAGGTCTACGCTCCCCATCACGATAGGCTTTACTCCACCAGAAGGGTATGGAGAGCCGAAGAGCTGGTTGCTCCCTCGCTCAAGCAGAGCCCGAGCGAGCACAATTATCCCCTGTTCGTGAAGCCCGACAAGAAGCTCTCCACCTGGGACGTCTTCAAGATAAAGGGAGACTACTACCAGGGTACGCCCTATGATCTCACTCAGGGTCCGGCCGCTGGTCCTTGGGGCAACCCGATCAGGATAGCCAACAAGGGCAACGGAGACTGGGAGAGGTCCATAAACATGCACAGGACCTGCTATATCCACATCGGAGAGGTCGACCCCAAGCTTCCCGCTCCCATAAAGGGCATCAGCTGGTTCGGCTACGGAGCTCCCGACACCACCTATCTGACTCCCCTTTGGCCGATCATGGACAAGCTTCCCGGCTTCTACGAGGTGGGCTCCAGGTTCGAGGACTTCAGCCGTGACTCGGGCTGGTGGGTCAACACCTACGTCCAGGAGATGGCGACGCTCCGCTACAACGAGGCCATAAAGGAGATCTACGACCTCAGAGATCCCAAGATGAGGCAGCAGTTCACCCAGACCTACATGGTCCAAAAGGACGCCGCCAAGCTCTGGAACCAGGGCAAAAAGCGTGAGGCCATCGACGTACTGTCCCGCTTCTCCTTCGATCAGGCTGTAGCATGGAACAGCGCGTGGCTCAAGCTGGGCGATCACCTTCTCGGCAACTACGCCCTGGGCTACAGAAACTTCTCGACCACCGGCTATCCCCAGTGGTGGAACGATTTCATAGGCTATGG